>NZ_CP011521.2 GCF_000972785.3 Pandoraea oxalativorans | reverse complement strand
CCGCCGATGCCATCGACCGGTACAAGGAAGAACGGGCCGGCCTCGAGCTGGACTTGCTCGATGAAGTTCTCACTTCGCGCCGGCGTGGGTGGCAGGTCGCGACTGCCGGTATCGGATTCGGTTTGCTTGCGTTCGCGCTCGCTGGCTTCGTGATCTGGCGTTACAGTCAGCCAATTCCCGAGCACATGCTTGTGCAAGACCCGGTCACAGGTGCTGTTCAGCAGGTTTCGTTGATTCCTGGCGAACACACGTCGTATGGCGAGGCAACCGACGCGTATTGGGTCGCGCAGTTCGTCATTCACCACGAAAGCTATAATTTCTACACCGCGCAGGCCGACTACGACTTTATTCGTTTGACGGCCGCCGATGACGTGGCGTCCACATACAACAAACTCTGGTCTGGCCGGAACGCACCTGACAAGGTGCTCGGCGACTCGCAAGCGACGACGACGCACGTCGAGTCTGTCATTCTGGATCGCGTGCATGGCCTTGCGACTGTCCGCTACACGCGGACCACGAAATACAAGGACCGTCCGGAGGCTGACCCGCCCGTGCATTGGATTGCGACGGTTTCCTATAAGTACGCGTCGAAGCTGATGACCGCACAACAGCGGTACATCAATCCACTCGGTTTCCAAGTGCCGGCGTTCCGGCCGAACACCGAAGCAGTGGGGAACTGATCATGCGCCTTGCCCTGATTCCCTTGATCGCTGCGCTTGCACTCTCGAGTGCACAAGTGTGGGCCGTTGGCCCGAAGTCCAATTCCCCCTACGATCGGCGCATTAAGTCAGTGGTTTACAACCCCGCTGATACGGTCGAGGTCAATTGCGTGATCGGCTTGTCCCTCACCATCACCGTCGCGCCGGGTGAGCGGTATGTCACGCACGCGTTCGGCGATCCCGGCGGATGGCGACTTTCTCAAAGCGGCAACCACGTCATCATTTGGCCGATGCAGGCCAACAGTGACACGAATTTGACGCTCATCACGGATCGCCACGTCTATCAAATCCTGCTGCACTTCATCGGCTCGCGCGGTGCCGCTGCCGGCCAAGCCGGCGACACCCCCAGTACCTTCATCAAGTCACCGTGGGCGATGCGTGCAGCAACGGTCGCGTTGAACTACTCGTACCCGGACAACGACCGCAAAGCGGCACTTGCCAAGTCCAACGCCGAGCGCGTTAAGGAAGCGCTTGCGAGCGCGTCGTCGCAAGGCATGATCAACATGAGCTATTCGCGCTCGGACGACTCGACTGCCGACGACATTAAACCCGTCAATGTGTGGGACAACTTCCGCTTCACATATTTCAAGTTTCCCGGCAATACCGAGTTGCCCAACATTTTCTACATCAACGCAGCCGGCAAGGAAGCCGTGCCTAACGTTCACATCGAGGGGCCAAACCACAACATCATCGTTGCGGAAAACGTTGCGCGGCAATGGCGCGTCCGTGCGAAAGACAAGGTGATCGGTGTTTTGAATACCAATTACAACCCTGCATTTGGCGCGAATTCGAGTGGCACCGTTTCGCCTAATGTCCGCCGCGTGCTTAAACAGAATGGAGATGAGCGATGACCGATCGCAACGAGACGCCGCCGGTCAGCGACGGTCGGCAACCGTTCCTGAGCGGTCCCCGGAAATCCGTTCCGGGCCTCGCCGCATTCATGGTTCTGGTACTCCTCGGGGGGACGGTCCTGGTCGGCTGGCTCGTCTACAACGCGCTCCATGCGAAGCAGGTCGGCGATGCTAGCGCGGCAGCGAAACACGACCAGACGTTTAGGGCCGCACTGCCCGCGCGGACGTTCAACAGCACGCCGGCCAGCCTGGCCAGCCCGGCTAGCCCGGCCATTGCCGCGAGTGCGCCCACGGCGAACGCCACGCCGGCGATACCTATCAACAATCAGAATCAACAGCAGCAGCCGACGCCGGAGCAAGTCGCGAACGCCCGCCGGCTCGGCATGCAGCCCGGCAGCACGCCGAACGCCGGCGACCAGAACGCTGGCACGCAGCCAGCGCCGGCCAACTCGCCCATGAGGCGCGTGAGTCAGTCGAGCGATTCCCTCGATCGCATGACCAATGCGGCGCGACCGCAAGCCGCCAAGGCGACCATGCTGGCCCACCCGAGCCTGACCGTGCCGAGCGGCGTGATGATCCCGTGCGGCACGAAAACCGAGCTGGATACGACCGTGCCCGGTCAGGTGTCATGCCAAGTGAGCCGCGACGTGTATTCGGCCGATGGAAAGGTCAAGCTGATCGACAAGGGCGCGCACGTGAACGGCGAAATCACGTCGGCGCTCAAGCAGGGACAAGACCGGGTGTTCGTTCTCTGGACGCGTCTGCGTAATCCGGATAACACCATCGTCAACCTCGACAGCCCCGGCACCAACGCGCTCGGCAGCGCCGGCATTCCTGGCCAGGTCGATCACCACTTTTGGGCGCGCTTCGGACCTGCGATGCTGATTTCGATCTTTTCAAGTGCCAGCCAGGCCGGCTTGCAGTACGCGGCAAACAGCGCACAGGGCTCCGGCAACGGTAACACCTATCTGAATCTCGACAATACGTCGAACACATCGAACCAGCTCGCCACCGAAGCGGTGCGTGCGACGATCGACATTCCGCCGACGCTTTACGATCAACAGGCCGATGCGGTCAACATTTTTGTTCGTCGTGACCTGGATTTCAGTGACGTGTACACGCTCTCTCCGGACGGTTCGCAACAATGAGCACGCCATCGACCGTCAAGTATTTCAACAACCGCTCGCTGATTTCGACGTTAGGGCCGCTCGAGCCGTATCTGCGCGACCCGGACGTTTTCGAGCTGCGCTGCAACAAGTTCGGTCAGATCGTGTGCGCCACCCCCAAGGGGCGCATTTTCCACGGTGCGCCGTTCCTGACCCGTGCGTATCTCGAGCGACTCACCAATACGCTTCTCAACGCAAACGGCTTGCCTCGCCAGCCGGTCAACGACTTGCTGCTGCCGGACGGCTCTCGGGGCATTATTTGTTGGCCGCCGGCCGTGCTCGAAGGAACGGTGCTGGTGGCCATCCGGAAGCACTTGGCCGTCGACAAGGATCTCGAGGAACTGCGAAGCGAAGGCCGCTTCGCGCAGCTGAAGATTAAGACCCACGCGGATTCCGGTCGGCTGGCGCCGTTCGAAGCACAGATGATGGCCTTGCGCGACGAGGTAACCCGGACCGGCGATCCTGTCGAATTTCTGAAAATGGCGGTCATCGGCAAGCTGAATATTGCCGTCGCCGGCGCGACCGGCTCCGGCAAATCGACGTTCACGCGCTCGCTGTTGAAATACGTGCCACGTACCGAGCGCGTGATGATTCTGGAAGATACCCACGAAGTCGGTTCCGAAGCGCTGGACGAGGTTGGCTACCTGGTCTACGGCGAACAGGAGGGCCGCTTATCCGCTCGCGCCTGTCTGAAAACCTGCATGCGGTTGTCGCCCGACCGTATCTTTCTGACTGAGCTGCGCGACGATGCGGCGTGGGACTACATCAAGAGTGCGAACACGGGCCATCCCGGCGGTATCTTTTCAACGCACGCCAACAGCGCGGCCGAAACCCCGGCGCGTATCGCTGACCTCGTGAAATCGTCCGAGGTCGGCCGTATGCTCGATTACGACATGATCCTGCGGACGATTCACGCGACGGTCGACGTCATCATCTACATGCGCGACTGGAACGTCGTAGAGTTGCTGTACGACCCACTGTTCAAGAAGCAAATCGCCGAGCGCTAAGGGGGCAACGTGAAAGACCTTATCCAATCCTTCACCATCAATACGGTCCTGTTCGGCGTCGCGGCCGTGTTTGCGACGAAAGCGTACAAGTGGATCGCTCCGATCCTGTTTGGGCGGCGCAAAGGTGAGACGCTGCCCGAGCGCGTAAAACGTGTCGCAGGCGACCAAGAGCAGGACCGCCTCAAACAGCGCGACCTCAACATGGGGCGGGAGCGCGCGCTACATGTGCGCTCCGTTAATGTGGGCGTACTGTTTGCGTTCATGGTCCTCGTCGGCACCTTTTTTCCGCGTGTCGGTTTCCCGTTCACACATGAGGTCCTCCTTGCATTCGGCGCCTACGTGATCGTCGGCTACCTCGCCGGTTTGCTCTTCAAGGTTGTGCCGGCCGAAGCGATGGCCGGCTTGAACTGGAATAGCAGACTCGACGTGCGCTTGTATTACGTGTGGCTCTGGCCGCTCAACGTCTACAAGCGAATCACCCGCAACCACTAAGGACCAGGCCCTCCATGACGCAGAAATCACCGCGTAGCTCGTCGCCCCGCCTGATGCTCCCGATCGTCAAGCGTGAGCCGGAAAAGACCAAGCTCCAGATGAACCTACCGCAAGCGATACACACCGAGTTGCGCGACTATCAACGCGCTTATCAGGAAATGAACGAGGTAGAGATTTCGCTCGATTTCATTATCGAGCACATACTCATCCAACACATGAAACGAGATAAAGCTTTTCAGACGTGGAAAGTAACCAAGGCGGGTAAGCTCAATGAGACGTGACCGTTTAAACCAATCAACACAGAGGTCCGCACCGCGTTTCTGGTCGACAAAGCACGGCCCAACGAAGCGGCCGATTGAACGGCTGACAGTAGCGCGCCAAGTGGCCGCCGAACTCCGTGACCCGCGCATGGGCCAACAAGCCAGCACCTGCCAGACCACGCGCAAAAGGACGGCGCGGCAGCGTGCGCATGGGGGTTGCAGCACGTGCACGCCCGTGTCGGGCACAAATGCCGGATCACAGCCAGCGATCCGGCGAGACAAAGCCGACCGGCGCCCGCGCCCGATCGCGCAGGGCCTGATAGTAACGTTGGCCGTCCTCAATAGCGAGCACCTCATCTTTCAGAGCGGCGAGGAAGTCGGGGGAGGTGGGCTCGGGAGCCAGCGCAGCATGCGGGCGGAAGCGGTTCAGGTGGTACCTGGCCACGGCGGCGAAGCCATTGGGCGCCGCCAGGATCGACTCGGACTGGCCGCAACGCCGCAACAGGTGATTCAATATAATCTGGGTCCAAATGCGGTTGTTCGCATCGGTGAAGGGATGCGCATTGACCATTTCCGCCACAAACCCGGCGATCAGCGCAATTTGCATTCGCGCGGGGAACAACGCCAACCTGGCGATCCGGAATTTTTTGAGCTTGTACTCAAATAAGGTGCGGATATGCGCTTCGTTCTGATAGCGGGTCACGACGAAAGGGGCGGTGCCCGTGTCGAAGGTGCGGAGCTTGATCCGCCGGGGCACCGGGTCGCCCGCAGGCGGGTGGGAATACGCGGCGAAATCACTGGGCAGGCGATGCCCAGGGAAATAGGCCTCTGCGTAGCCGGGGCCATGCTCGGCCTGATGCACCATGCGGTGTGTCGCGCTCACGTAACGCAACGGTTTCGCCGCCCCGTCAAACAAGCGCGCCAATGCGTCGGCGTCCGCCACGGTGTTCGGGTGGGTGTCCAGCGGCTTAAGAAAGCTCTCTTTTTGGGCGGCGTCGACGTCAGTCCTGAACGCATGCACGCTGACACTACCCAACCTCGTCTTGAGCAGCAACTGTTGGTGCTTGCGATCAAACTGAATGCTATCGTTCGCGCATTGTGTCAGGTCATGTTGCTGCGCCTCCTGATCAGGCAGCTCGACGCGCGCCACCACGAACGCGGGCATCGGAATGCACATCCGCGTATGCGGTGCCACCCTGGCATACAACTGCTTCAGGCATTCGAACTGCGTGATGTCAAAGACGGGGGATTCCACATAGTTCATGCCCGCGAAAAACCCAGCCACATAGCCCGGCTCATCCTCAAACATGTCCGCGGTGTAGGGACGGTTATCGAGATCAAACAAAGCCATTCCCGGGTCGATGAACATGGGGACCCCGCTGGGACCCAAGGCGGCCACCGCCTCCGGGATCTGTTGCCCCGCGAACGTCGATGTCAGGGAGCGCTCCCAGGGCACCTCGGGGAGCGCTGACCGACTCGCACTGTCGGCCCCCCGTCCAATGTGTTTCATGCCCGCCAGCCACCGGCCCAGATGGCCCAGCGCGGTGTCAACGGGGCGCTTGGTGTCGCGCTGGCCAAGGCGATCGACCTCGCCGGGGACTATGCCCAAGATCAGCGGTAGCAAGAAGGGGCCGAGGTCGGCCACCGACGTCGGCACCTGTAGCCCGTCGATGGTCCGCCCCGCGATGGCCAGCGCCTCGGGCGTCAGGGGCGCCACCTCGGGCACCTGTGGGAGCGGCACAAAGTACTCACTGGCGGGGCCCACCAGTCCGAGGTGGCGCCGAAACGCCTCTGTATTCGTGTTCTCGAACCGGTTATCCTCGAGGGACAGCGCGTTGGGGTGGCGCTCCGCAGTCTGGTCGACCGCGAGGCGCGTCATCTTGGCGCAAATCCCGCGGGGCTGAATCGTTGGCATGCTGGCTCACCTTCGTGAAGAAATTCGCCGTCGGGCCATGGCTGCCCCCGGCGCGATTGCACTCGTTTCGGCACGGTCAGGGTATTCAGTTGACGACGGTAAATGACCTCTACCCTATAAGTATTTGTTTTCCTTTCGAAATTGTTCGATAACTTACGGAATCCGCCATCAACAGGGGCGCTGAGAATTGGGACTGGCGTGGAATCCCTTTCACGAATGTACGCACGTGCGTTTTTTGCTCAAGCGTAAAGCGTTGCAAAACTCCTAAGTTGCGCAACACTGCGCTGGTCACCGGCACAGCCTCGCACCGTCGAGTGCTAGCATGTTGCAAAATATAGTCTTGAAATTGTTTTAATATGCGACTATGATTTGCTACATGTCGCGCGGAATGGGCGTGCCGAGCGGTGAGCGCCATCAAGACGCCCTTTGCAGGAGCAACAAATGTCGATCGATACCAACGCCCAGGTGCTGCTCGATGACGGCGAGTTCTTCGTGCAGCACAACATCAACTATCCGGCGACCGCCGGCAATGGCTTCCTGATGCGCCGGCGCCACGCCTCGCGCCTCACGCCGGAAACGGTTGAGTGCGTCGGAGGTTACGACCTGCGCTTTGATGGCAAGTGGCATGCAAGTATCAGCACGCCTTACGACGAACAGACCGATAGCGATTGCCGGCAACTAGGCGGCTTCGATGATCGCCTCGCCGCGATGCGCGCCCTTTGGGCGCATCGCCACGAAGCGGCCACCCACACCACCCGCGCCAATGCCAATGACTGATGCGAGATCCCGCAGACAGTGCCACGCGTGACGTGGAGACCGGTGCATTCCTGATCGGCTATGCGCGCGTTTCGACGCGCGACCAGGACCTGACGAATCAGGAGGCGCAACTACGCGCGGCCGGGTGCGGCCGGATCTTCGCCGAGAAGTTCACGGGCACCAAGCGTGCACGTCCACAGCTCGATCGGCTACTCGACCATTTACGAGAGGGCGATGTCGTCGTCGTCACGCGTTTGGACCGCCTCGCGCGCAGCATTCGTGACCTGTTGGAAATCGTTGAGCGGATACGCGATGCCGGCGCGGGCCTACGCAGTCTCGCCGAGCCATGGGCCGACACGACAACGCCGGCCGGTCGCATGGTGTTGACGGTATTCGGTGGCATGGCCGAATTCGAACGCAGCCTGATCGTTGAGCGCACTAGCAGTGGCCGAGCCGCTGCGAAGGCTCGCGGCACGAAGTTCGGCCGCAAGCCAAAGCTCGAGCCGGCGCAGCTCACGCATATCTATGAGCTCGTGGACGAAGGAAAGGCCAGCAGGCAGGAGATTGCCAAACTGTTCAGCATCGACCGCTCGACGCTCTATCGCGTGCTGTCGCAACGGACGAGCGGGGCGAGTTGACGCGCACGCTCGCCGCCTATTACGGCCGCCATCTCACTTTTTGGGCGCTTATGTGCGCGCTGACTAAGTGCAAGAAGTTCCCTGATTCCATGTGATAGCCACGACGCGAAATCAGGTGTCCACCCGATAAACGGTCGCCCCCAGTCAAACCGAGAATGGGTGGGGGACCAGCACACCGGGCTTGGCTTGTGAGCATGATTCCCCCAGTCGAAAAATGTGCCCACCAGGGAACGCCCGGGTTTCCCTATGCGTCGGAAACCGCCGGGACGACCAGGTGCAGAAGTGCTGTTTCTGTCGCGATGTCTGCCAGCAGCGGTTCAGTTCTTAACCGCTCAAAAAATGAATGAGCTCCCCGTGCCGAGTCCCATGAAGGACGACCTTGCCGCCATGCATTAACCTCAAGTCTGCACTTCGGTGTTCTGCATCCCGTTACTCGTACTGAATGGAAAAGCGATAAAAAATGCCGCCTAACGACAAAGTCATGCTCAGTAATGCATGCACGACAACTTATAAGAAGAGTGAAGATTTTTCGGTGTTTAAAGATAAGACCGAAGCATTGAATTTGATGAAGGAATATACTGACGATTGGCTGCGAATTTGCGCCAGCGAAAATTCATTGAATGCCAGCCTAAATGAAATAAAGAGTATCATTCAAACAAAGAGAAATAATTCCACATTAAGTAAGAATGATATTGTCTTTTGCATGACAATGATAAAGAAAAGTCTGGGGTGTGGATATCAAAAGCAACAAGCTGAGCAAGCAATTAACTTTTTGAAGTGCTGCGTTTTCATAGCAAGGCATGAAGACGGATTTCTTCATAAGATAAATACAAAACTAAACAGAAATACCGACTCTATAAACAAGTCAATAAGTAATGATTCATATTACAGGATTTCGTATGATAAAAGAGAAAAAATAGACAAAAACACATACGTTAAATTTTACAAAGACCGAGATATTATCTCGAAGATCGACGGCCGGTTGTCTGGTTACGCTGATTTGATGCGGGATTTTGATGGGGAATTGTTAATTGAGCCTTCAAAAATAAATAACGACTCTGCGATTTCTGAACCAATAAAAGCACGCATTATGCAGCATATGGACAAAATCAATGAGATTGTTGAGTATTCGCCAACCGCAAATTATGCCATTATGGCGAGAAAAGACCCACAAGGGGTCGAAAATTATCGAGCACTAGCACGCAAGGAAACCGAAGACATACGAGATCCAAAAAATACTAACCGCAGTCTCCGCCCATTCCAAAAAGGGAACTGCGGTGAGATAAATGAACTACTTTATCATTTGATACAAAACGACCCAGAAATACCGAGCAACTTTAAGTCCGCGGTCAGGATTGGAAGGCTGGATAGGCCTGATGATCACGTCATGATCTGCGTAAGGCATGAAGACGACAATGGAAACGTTGATTACGATATTTTAGATCATTGGAGCAGGTACGCCGAAATAAACGACGCTCGCAACATGTGCAATGGGGTAATGCCAAAGTATGGATTTATTGGTGCATTTGAAGATTACTTGAGGCTTATTAACTCTTTCGAAGACAATCTTTATTTAAAGAAAAATAACTTTCACCGGTTGGTTGAATTCAGAGTGAATTCCTTAGTTCAAGAGGATTTCGAACGTTTGATGAGTGAAAAAGGGGGCGATTTTTTTTACAAAAAATTATAGGGACCTCGGAAAATCTCCCCGACGCTGGCAACGCAACCAGCTATCGGGGGTGCAGTGTCTCGGACCCGGCCGGCTTGTCTTCCCACGACGCCTCGCTGTTGTCGATCTTGGTCGGACTGGTGAAGACCTTGGTTGCGAGTCGCCCCGGCATGAAGCCGATCGCGACCCGACGCGGGAGATTGCGTGCGGTCGTGGCGGAAATGATCGGCGCTTCCTGACTGCCGACCATGCGGTGTCCTTCCCATTCTTCGCCGCCGTGCGTATTCGTCTTTGTCGTTTCGCGCTGAACGACGCAGAGTTGCTGTTTCGTGGACATATATTCGGTCCACTCTGCTGTGCGTTTATCTTCTGCACGGTAGACGAATTTAATCGGCGTATTGACTTCCAACTCGCTCGCCAGCGCCTTACCGTCAAGCCGCTTATCGTCTGGCGCTTCGACGTTCGCGAACGACTGGCCAAGGAGGAACATGTTGCAGCGGAACTGACGAATGGTTGCGATGGCTTCCATCAGTTCCGCGCAGGCGATGAATTTCAGTTCGTCGGCACTGAACACAACGTGCGCCGGCCGGACAGGTTCCAGCCGGGTAATTTCGCCCGTCAGCTCCGCAATGTAGGCTTTTGTCGCCTCCTTGACGACCGGATCGCGCAGGTCGCCGCGCACGTACACGATGGCGTTATTCATCAAGCATGCCTCGATCGAGTGGCCTTTGCGTTTGCCCGGTTGTGCGAAGGTGTTCACTCGTGACCATTCGCGCAATGAGTCGCGCAACATCGACAAGTCGCTGTCCTGTTCCTTCTTCACATATTCGAGCATGGCCTTGATGGAGCCATCGGTATTTTCCAGCGCGTCGTCGAGCAAGGCCCGCTCTTTCGCCTTGTAAACGTCGGAGTTGTCGCCCACCTTTTCGAGATTGAAGGCCCGCACGATTCTTGTGCGCCGCTCGCGATCGCTGCCGCCCATGAACGGGTGCCATACGCCTTTGCCTTCCGGTCGCAGATCGAGATAAACAAAACGGCGTCCGGCTTTCTTCGCTTCGTTTTGCAGCAGGTAAGGCAACCAGTTGTCGCCCTTCGGGTCGACATAAAACACGCCGAAGCCAAAGCCGATGACTTGCTTGAATACGCTTTGCAGGATGATGCCCTTACCGAAATCGCTCGGGCCAAGCACCAAGTGATGCGTTGTGTAGAAGTCCTCTAGCCCGTAGTAAATGGGCTGGTCGTTCACATCCAGCCCGTAAAAAATCTTGCCCTCCACAAAGAATTTTTCCGGCTCGAATTGCTTCGCTTGAAGGTTGGCGATTTCGTCTCGCGCATCGACCAACTTGTCGGTGTCTTGCCTGACGCGTACCGATCGCAGGTAGCTCGACAATCTCGGCAGGACGTACCTATCCCACAGGAAGCGCAGCAGTGCGCCATACAGGACCGCACCGAGGATGATCGACCAGTACTGGCCGATCCGCCCGCCGAGCCATGCGAAGAAGCTCGAGGCGGCTGCCTGGAACGGCATGCCAGACGTGACGATGAACAGGAAAAACGCGATGGGTGGCACTAAGAACAGCCATGCGTAGAGCGCAATAACAGAAGCCCGCCGCCCGATAAACGTCAGCCAGTCCCGGAATGAAGCATCGTTTAAGGGCAACCGCCACGGCACCGGATGAAGCATCGACACCATGAAGAGCGGGACAGCCAGAACGATCCAGTACCAGGGGCTGGACCATAACAAGGCGTGATCGACGAGCACAGCGGCCGTCGATTGCATCGCTTGCAGGTTAGGTGTGTTGTGAAACGTCACGGCGTTCTCCCAAGGATTAGGAGGAACCCGAGAGACTTTCGTCTCTCGGGTTGTGGGTCGGCGTGTGCCATAGCACGGACAGATTGCCTAAAAAGGCGCACCACCCTGCCGAGCAGAAGCGGTCTGCGGCCGTACCGCAATTGAAGGCTTCCCACGCCCTCAACCTTGATGCCACTGACGCAGGCTTGTGGCCTGTTTGTCGATTGGCACGCCGGAGTCAAACCCCGGTTTGCCACAGCGAAGACGACGCGATAACGCCGTTTCCCTGTTTGCCTTCGGCCACAAAAGGGCCGACTTGCCCACCGGCCTGACCGGTGCCGGGTTGACTTGCGCACGCCGAGGCGCGCGACTTTGCGATGCCTACGACCCCATACGGCGGGCCGAGTTGACCCACGGCCTGACCGCTGCCGAGGTGAATCCGACCTTGACGGCCGGCAACTGCACTGCTTACTGCCATATCACGCCCTCCTATTGAAAGGTTGATTGCACGTTGGCGACCCCCGGATTCCACTCCGAAGACGGGCACGGTTACCAGCCGCGCCCGTTCCAACATTCCACTGCGGGAACCACCCCGCAAACACACCGTTTTGCAACCGCTTCAGACTTTCGGACAGGCTTGCGCCTGCTGTTTGCGCTTCAGACGAATCGCGACAAACAGTTACACGGCTTGCGCCGTGCGGCCCTACTGATCCAATCTCCCTCGCCTAGCCACCGGGTTACCAGCCCGGTTGTGGCCTTAGCGATTCCCACGTTAGTGCAACGCTACTGACGCCGACCAGCGCGCCAGAGCACCACGCCTGCGCCTCAAGCAACAACAGTGAGGTGTTCCCTCTCACCCGTCAGGTTTTCAGCGGCCCGAGATTCCAAAGCGGCTCGCTTACCTGTTGTGCCGTCAACGGCTTCGTCTTTAGACAGGCTTGATGCCCCACCACATAGCGACCTCTACGGCCGCATTTACACGCTTAAGCTATGCAACGACCCCACCCGCTTGCGCCGGTAGGTGCCACGTGCGCCAGGTTTCCCCTTGCACGCCTGCGCCCTTTCGGGACGCCTCAGCAGCCTACGTGTGTGGCATAGGTTCTACGGTTTCCCGCAGCCCCTAGACGGTGCTAACGACGGCCGAAGCCGTCTCCCGTTTTCACGCTCCACAGGGCCATAGCGCATTTCCTCGCTATGCCCGTTTCCGTGTCGCCCAACCTCGTTCCCCATGCTTTTCGGGGATTGAGTCGAAGGACGGAGTTACACCGTCCAGCGCTCGTCGTAGAGTTAAAGTCAAATCTGGTGTACGGGGCGTGAGCAAGATTAGGCGGCCAGGGGCTGCTGAGCCGGTGTGCTGTCGGTCACCGGCTCTCCATCCTTGAACGTCATCCCGTCAAGCATCGTCGCGATCTTTTCGGGGGCGCGGATGCGCCGCCACGAGTCTTCGGCCGACTCGATCAGCTTGAATGCCAGGCCGAGGAACGTCGCGCGCGAGACGCAGTTGCGCGTGCGCTTGGTGCGGTGACGCACCGTCGCGAAGGTCGATTCAATCGGATTCGTCGTGCGCAGATGCTGCCAGTGTTCGGCCGGGAAATCGTAAAATGCCAGCAGCTCGTCGCGATCTTGCGTCAGCTTTTCGACCACCTTCGGATACTTTGCCGAGTGGGTATCAACGAAGTGATCGAAGGCAACCAGCGCTTCGGCACGCGTGGCGGCCATCCAAATGTCCTGCATCGCCTTTTTGGCGCGGGCCTGCTGCGATTTCGGCAGCGCGTTGAGCACGTTGCCCATCTTGTGGAACCAGCAGCGCTGATGCTCGGTCTGCGGGAACACTTCTTCCATCGCTGCCCAGAATCCCATCGCACCATCTCCGCAAGCCAGCAGCGGCCCTGACTGCAGACCGCGCTTTTTCAGATCGAGCAGCAGTTCGGCCCACGACGCCTTCGATTCCCGATACCCGTCACTGATCGCCACACGCTCTTTCGTTCCGTCCGGTTTGACACCAATGATCACCAACAGGCACTGGCCGTCGGAATCGTCGCTGCGCACGCCGGTGTGAATGCCGTCAGCCCACCAGTACACCCAGCGCGCCAACGACAACTCACGCTGATTCCACTGAGCATGCTCATCGGCCCATTGCGCCTTCAGACGACTCACCACATTTGGCGACAGGCCGCTGACCTGGCCGCCCAGCATGATGCCCATGGCTTCGCTCATGTCGCCCGTCGAGATGCCTCGCAGGTACAGCCACGGTAGTGCGGCCGACACGCGTGCGGATTTGCGAACGTACGGCGGCACGACCGCCGAATTGAAGCGGATGCCCGAACCCGAGCGATCACGCACCTTCGGTACCCGAACCGGCACCGGACCGATGGCCGTGACGACTTCGCGCTCTGGTAGGTAGCCGTTGCGCACCACGGCACGCCGACCGTCGATCGACCTCACGTTGCTGTACTGTTCAAGCATGCTCGCCAGTTCCGCTTCGACTGCCTGCTCGATGATCTGCCGCGCGCCTTGCTGGATCAGTTCATCGAGCGCGCTCTTCGTTTGTGCTTTACTGCCGTTCGTTTCTTTCGTAATCTTCTTCATGGTGGTCGGGGCCGGCTCGCGCCGGCTTTGCTCGGTGTGCCTTCGACAAGCAACATTCTCAGCTAAACCGCCACCGCCTTCTCATATTTCCCAAAGCACCCCGTACACCAGATTCGACAATAGCTCCTCGTCGTAGTCGTACCAGCGCCATTACGCGCATACGACTTCAGCGGTCTAAGCACGGTTGGTAGCCGCGCCCCGAGCCATACAGCTCAACGGTGGTGTGATGGAATCCAGGGGTGGTCAGCCCCCGGACTTCTACTGCGGTCTGTGGGAGCTGCCCCTGTACCGTGCAATCGCTTTGAGCGATTGACACCACGAGGGCAACCGGTTCGGTACTGCAAGGGTTGGTTGTCCTCTGGCTGCATCGCTGGTCTGCTTCTGCGGCGGCGGCGACGCTGATGACGCACGCGTTGCTAAGGCCTTTGGCGGCCAGCAAATCCATTGTAGGTCGGCATTTTGCCGTCGAGCGCTTTGCGCGGAATCTCTTATAATTAAGCTGGAATGCGCAGCATTCCAGATCACTGAAACGCCTTGCTCGGCAAGGCTGTGCATTATCACTGAAAGTTTTTGGCAAACGCTGTTGCGGCTTTTATTGATGAAAGCACCAACGCTCATCGTGATCCGCTACAAGACGCTCCTCATGCAGAGGTTGCTAGACCTTGTTCGGCATGGCTACCGGCATCACACGGCCGGTACCGTCAAGGCAGATCGCGCTGAGGCGTTGTGCGTGAAGTTCGGCGAGCGCTACGACGTATTCGTGAACATGAACCAGCGCGCCTATCGGAAGACACTCGGTAAAGCGAATGCGCGGTTGATCCTCGCTGACCTCGATCACGGTGAATCACTCCACTGGTTCCTGATGGTGACGGATGGCGAACATGACGCGCATAAACTCGAGAAGCTGAAAGACGCGTTGTCTCAGGGGGAACGTGTACACGTCTCCGGTTACGAGCTGTTGAAGTTGCCACATGCAAAGGCCGCTGGCGGTGGCGTTCGCCTGACATGGCGCATGTGCGCAGAGACGGAGCGCGCGTGGCGCTTTCAGATCCGCTCGACCGTGCGATCTAAGCGAGCCGACGAGTTAGTGCCGGTGTTGGCCAAGTCGCTGTACCAGACACCGGGTTTTCATACGACGCGTGTTCAGGTCGGGAGGCTTGTCGCGTTCCTTACGGCCGAATGGGTGCGGTCTGGACGCAAGGCTGATGCGCTGGCGCTGCCGGGCGCCCTGCCCTACGTGCGCCGGATGGCCGATGAAAATTTCACGTTATACGACTGGCTCGCGGCTGGCGCGGCGCGCCCCAACCGAGGCGACAAATGAGCGATACCGAGAAGCAAGCGAACATTGTCACGTTCACGGCCGAGGAATGGCGCGGAGAAGATTGGACCGAGGCGTTTGGGGTGCGCAAGGTCGTGCCGAAGAAGAAGGAGCCGACACCGGGTATGTGTTAGCGCCGATGTAAAACTGACCCACCGGGGATGCGGCTATTTTCTTGGACTGTTTTACGTCGTTAACCCGAGGCTTTCACGGTACTCGATGGGGCTGAGATAGCCAAGGGAGCCCTTGATCCGCTTTTCGTTGTACCAGCGAATGTAGGCGTTCAGTGCCTCTACGAATTGCACGATGGTCGTCGAACGCCAGTCCCCTGGATAGAACATTTCGGTCTTCAGCCTTCCGAAGAATCCCTCACAGGCCGCATTGTCTGGTGAGCAGGCTTTACGCGACATGGATCGGATCAGATTAGCCTTTGCAACTCGCGATAGCCAGCCAGGCCAACGGTAGTGGCCACCCCGATCGGAATGTACGATCGGCTTCTCATCGTCCTCGGTCACGGTCTCGATAGCCGCATCTAACATGGTATTCACGAGCTCGGCGTCGGGGCTTGTGCCAATCGACCAACTGACTACCATGCCATCGAAGCAGTCGATCATCGGCGATAGATATACCTTCCCGGCCGGGATCTGGAACTCGGAGATATCCGTCAGCCACTTTTCGTTGGGGGCGGTGGGCCTGTCATTAATTTCGTGTTTGAGGCATAACATGTCGCCAAGGAGTGACTATGCCTCGCAAACCGAAGACCCCGCCGGTAGAGCTACCGGCAATTCCCGCTGAATTGCTTGAACAATTCGGTAACGGCCCGATGACGGCCGAAGCCATCCACGCCGCGACGCTTGCGCTCAAGAAGGCGCTCATAGAACGCGCGCTGGGGGGCGAGCTCAATCACCATCTCGGCTACGCGCCTGGCGCGGCCAAACCGGCCAGCGTGACCAATCAGCGCAATGGCAAAGGCGCCAAGACGGTTCTGACTGAAGGCGGCCCGATTCGCATCGGGGTGCCCCGCGACCGTGATGGCAGCTTCGAACCACTGTTGATCCCCAAACACGAACGACGCTTTACAGGCTTCGACGACAAGATAGTCGCCATGTACGCCCGGGGTATGACCGTGCGCGAGATTCAGGGCTTTGTTCTGGAGCAGTACGGCACCGAGGTCTCGCCCGAGTTCATCAGCTCAGTCACTGACGAAGTGATGGCTGAAGTCACGGCGTGGCAGGCTCGGCCACTTGAGCCGATGTATCCGGTCGTGTTCTTCGACGCGCTGCGCGTGAAGATCCGCGAGGATGCCGTCGTGCGTAACAAGGCCATTTATCTCGCGCTGGGCATTCTGCCCGACGGCACGCGCGACATCCTGGGCCTGTGGATCGAGAACACCGAGGGGGCCAAGTTCTGGATGAAAGTGTTCAACGATCTGAAAACGCGCGGCGTGGGCGACATCCTGATTGCTGTGACTGACGGCCTCAAAGGCATGCCCGAGGCGTTAGCCGCGGTGTTTCCAGCGACGACGTTGCAAACGTGCATCGTCCACCTGATCCGCAACAGTTTGGATTACGCGAGCTGGAAGGATCGTAAGGGGCTGGCCGCCGCAATCAAGCCGATCTATACGGCACCAAGCGCCGAGGCGGCTCTGGCCGAATTGGACGCATTTTCCCAAGGGCCGTGGGGCCAGAAATTCCCGCCGGTCAGTGCCGCGTGGCGCAATGCCTGGGATCGTGTCATTCCGTTCTTCGCGTTCCCGCCCGCTGTGCGCCGGGTGATCTACACAACGAACGCTATTGAGAACATCAACTCGCAGCTTCGCAAGATCATCAAGACCCGAGGCCATTTCCCAACCGATGATGCGGCAACAAAGCTGATCTGGCTGGCGCTGCGTAACATCACCGCAGATTGGGGCCGCGCCGCTCAAGATTGGAAGACAGCTATGAACCAATTCGCTATCCTTTACGAGGATCGTTTCGTCCGGCCATCCGTGTAAACCTCAACCCCGCCTTGAACACGGAATTTCTGACACCCCCCGTTTCTGCAGCAGGATGTCGAGTTCCGCGCCATGCTCGTCGACGGCGCGCCACAGCAGGTATGGTTCACCGCGCAAGCTCACGAACATCTCGTCGAGATGCAACGTGCTCCCGGGCTTGCGGCGTGCCGCTTTGACCCGGTGGGCAAAGCCCGCGCCAAACTTGTCGCGCCAGCGGCGGATCGTCTCGTAGCTGACTATCACCCCACGCTCGAACAGCAATTCTTCGATGTCGCGCAGGCTGAGCTGAAATCGGAAGTACCAACGCACAGCATGGCTGATGACCGACGCTGGGAATCGGTGGCCGTGATAGAGTGATTTCGGTTTCCTCATTGCTTCATCGTACGCGAACTTACCGATAACGTGACAGTGCCCCGGCAGCATAAGGGATTGAACAATCGGGCAGAGAATTCGCACCAGCCTACACGGGTGCGCGAGAAGGTGATGCGAGGCTTCAAGTCGGCGCGCCAGCTGCAGCGCTTCGCATCGATCCATGGACAAGTTTCGAATCGGTTCAGGGCATGCCGCTACAATCGCAACGCGCAGCATAAACGTGAGGTGCGCACCCAGGCCGTCGCGGCTTGGGAAAGGGCTACGTGCGCCCGTATGGCAACGTAATGCGCTTCATTTCGAACTCCTGCCGACTTTGGTCGTACGCCAACCGAACAACTTGACAACACCACTTCACCACACTTCAGGCATTCACCCGATGTCGTCCTGCGCGACACCGTCGACAATAACCGTACGGGCCGTGCTGCGGCCGGACTATCAATCCCGGCGTGCGCTGCGGCTTTTGGGGAGCGCACGGTGTCAGGCGGACGTTGCGCCGCCTCCCGGGACCAAGCGCTGAGCGCGTCAGGCGAGCCCCGGCCTCACTGCAGGGCTAGCCTGACGGGGTTCCGGCAGTCGTGCCCCAACCTGGGGTTATTGGGGATAAGCCTGCCTGACGGGCCTTTCCTTCCACAATCCGACTCGTCCAGACGCGAGGTCAGGAGAACTTTTCATGGCAGAACTATCCGTTAAGATCAAGACCAACTGGATTGGCAGCGCGATTGGCCTCAACACCGTCTCCTCGACGGACGCAGTCAAAGGCCCCTGGCGCACCCGACTGGACCAGCTCCTCAACTGGGTCTGCGACGCCGATCGAACCAGTGCGATCGAGTTGCTGAATGAGCTGAAGTTCGCAAAAAACGCCGGGGCCCAAAGCAAGGACGGTACCATCCTCGGCGACCGCGCGACGCTGGAAACCTATCTCAAACTGAAAAGCCTGATTCCCGACAAGTATCAGCCTAACCTCTGGGAGGAGCTGTCCTCCGGGCACCTCAAGTTCAGCATCGCGGGACTCGACGAGGGCGGACCTGTCAGCTTTTCGGTGCACGCGGACGACGTCCGGGACGTGGTGTGGGGCCAGATTTCCGAAAAGATTGTCCCGTCCAACAAGGGGCTCGCCTACACGGCACTCGGGCGTCTGTTGAGCGCCGACACGCTGACACGACAGGGGCGCGCGTACGCTGACCTTCTCAAGTATGCGCCGCCGTCGCGGGACAGCGCATTGACCTGGCAGATTCCGGCCAAAGGGGATCCGGTCTTCCGCCTAGGCACGCTTGACATCCCGTACTGTACGCCGACCACCGGTCGCGCCGAGCACCTGGACCTGGATTACGAGGACACCTCCCGCGTGCTTTGCTCGATGCACTATGACGGAGAGTGTGTGGTCACCGGGTTCCACGACTTCGCGGCGCAAGACCTCAAGGAACAGAGCACCGACGGGATGCTCGAGGCCCAACTTAGTTTTCTGCAGCAGGCCCACCGGCTCGTCGACGCGCTCAAGCTCCTCAAGCTGCACGAACATGGCCACGACGATGGCCAATACGCGTTCGATCTTGGCTGCAAGGTCGAGTCGATCGCTGCCGTGATGTGGGAGGGGGAGGGGGACGACCCTGACTTGTTCGTGGGACGGTGCAGTAAGAACGCACAGACACTGACGGGCTGCCTTGAGAAACTTGAGGAGCTAGCTCAGAAACCGCCACCGCACATTGCCCCGTCGAGGTTCGCTTAGACAGCGGGCTTCACAGACGGCGTCTGCGGCGCAGGCTTTGCCCCAGAGTGGCGCGAGGGTTCCGTCGCAATAGGGGTACCGTAGGACAGCGCGGAATTGTTCGCCGCGTTGATGGCCAAGCCGCAAGACGAATTGGTGCGGCTGATAGCCGAGCGTGTGGCGTCTACCGTCGATGTGGTGACGCCATGTGCGACGCTGCCGCAACCCGGCGCAGGCGGTGGGGCTGGACATGACTGCATGGTGGCAGCCAACCGCCAAGGGCTATTTCCCGCACGCACCGAAGGCGGCGACCCTCGACGCCGTGGGCCAGGCGTTGTCAACTTAGGGAGGTCGTCGAAGCCGAGGCATGAATCCACCGCGACTCAAAAAGCATGAGACGGAGTTTGGGTAACGTGGGTGAATTCACGCCATTGAGCAAAGCGCACCGCGAGCTGTTTGCGAAAGAGCGGCGCGCGCAGCAAATGGCGTTTGAGTGCGAAGTGCTGCCGGATTGGCCCGAAGCTCGACAGGAAGGTTTGCGTGCGCGCTGGGTCGCGAAAGCCCCGCATGCGCCGCTCGCGCTCCCGCGTAGGTTGATGGCTGTTCTCCGCGCGGTTGTTGATCCGGGCCGCTGCTTTGACGAACACATGCTTCACATTGGCCAGCGCCGGGATGTCGGCTTTGGCCGCCGGATAGCTGCGCAGTTGATCGGTCACGATCTTGTGCGGCACCGGGTTCGAGCGCAGCACGCGCTTGAAGAAGCGCTTGGCGGCCGCCTTGTCGCGCCGCTTCTGCAGCAGGATGTCGAGTTCCGCGCCATGCTCGTCGACGGCGCGCCACAGCAGGTATGGTTCACCGCGCAGGCTCACGAACATCTCGTCGAGGTGCCACGTGCTACCGGGCTTGCGGCGTGCCGCTTTGACCCGGTGAGCAAAGCCCGCGCCAAACTTGTCGCACCAGCGGCGGATCGTCTCGTAGCTGATTATCACCCCACGCTCGAATAGCAATTCTTCGATGTCGCGCAGGCTGAGCTGAAATCGGAAGTACCAACGCACAGCATGGCTGATGACCGACGCTGGGAATCGGTGGCCGTGATAGAGCGATTTCGGTTTTCTCATCGCTTCATCGTACGCGAACTTACCGATAACGTGACAGTGCCCCTGTCAGCATATTGGCGAGCAGCGCGGCTATCTTTGCAGCCAGTTCTCTACGTTCAGGCCACGGATGCGGCTGAATTCACGCGTGTTGTCCGTCACCAGCGTGAGGCCGAGCGCATGGGCGTGTGCGGCGATCAGCAGATCGTTCATGCCAATAGGCTGGCCAGCCGCTTCCAGTTCGGCGCGGATGCCGCCGTATTCAGCATCAGCCGGAATATCCAGCGGTAGCACCGGGATCGTTTCAAGGAGGCCCTGCACCTTGGTGAGCAACTTGGGCGAGCCCTTCTTTGCGCAGCCATAGCGCAGCTCGGCTGCGACGATGATGCTGGTGAAAATCTCCTTCGGCCCAATCTGCTCAATGCGACGGGCGGCGAGTCCGTCCGGGTTGCGGATCAGATCGCTGATGATGTTTGTGTCCAGCAGATATCCGCTCAAAATATGTCTTCCGGTTGGACGGGAATGTCCTCAATAGGCGGGAACTGTTCTTCTGGCCCGAGCGGCCCTTCTTTTCTCCACTCAGCCAACAGTTCGACGATGTTCGTCGGCCGAGTTACTGGCTCGATGATGAGTTTGCTGCCCTCGCGGTGGATCAGCACACGATCTCCCGGTAATTCGAACTCCACAGGAATCCGCACCGCCTGACTGCGGTTGTTACGAAACAGCTTGACCTCTTTGGGTCTAGATGGTGCCGATAGGGTAGGCATGACATTGCTCTCCGATGTATATGCCAAATTGTATATGCCTGGCGGTGCCACGTCAATCGAGGGCGTTGTCAACTTAAGGAGGTAAGTCGAAGCCGAGGCATGAATCCACCGCGACTCAAAAAGCATGAGACGGAGTTTGGGTAACGTGGGTGAATTCACGCCATTGAGCAAAGCGCACCGCGAGCTGTTTGCGAAAGAGCGGCGCGCGCAGCAAATGGCGTTTGAGTGCGAAGTGCTGCCGGATTGGCCCGAAGCTCGACAGGAAGGTTTGCGTGCGCGCTGGGTCGCGAAAGCCCCGCATGCGCCGCTCGCGCTCCCGCGTAGGTTGATGGCTGTTCTCCGCGCGGTTGTTGATCCGGGCCGCTGCTTTGACGAACACATGCTTCACATTGGCCAGCGCCGGGATGTCGGCTTTGGCCGCCGGATAGCTGGGCAGTTGATCGGTCACGATCTTGTGCGGCACCGGGTTCGAGCGCAGCACGCGCTTGAAGAAGCGCTTGGCGGCCGCCTTGTCGCGCCGCTTCTGCAGCAGGATGTCGAGTTCCGCGCCATGCGCGTCGACGGCGCGCCACAGCAGGTATGGTTCACCGCGCAGGCTCACGAACATCTCGTCGAGGTGCCACGTGCTACCGGGCTTGCGGCGTGCCGCTTTGATCCGGTGGGCAAAGCCCAAGCCAAACTTGTCGCACCAGCGGCGGATCGTCTCGTAGCTGACTATCACCCCACGCTCGAATAGCAACTCTTCGATGTCGCGCAGGCTGAGCTGAAATCGGAAGTACCAACGCACAGCATGGCTGATGACCGACGCCGGGAATCGGTGGCCATGATAGAGTGATTTCGGTTTTCTCATCGCTTCATCGTATGCCAACTCCCCGCTAACGTGACAGTGCCTTTGCGACGCCGATGCGGCGATCCTGGAGAAGGTGACACGTCGAATCATCGACGTGCGCAAGCAGCAGCTCGCGGCGATGGAAGTAGGGACGCCGCCCGCCAGATAATGGTGCCTCTCCATAGGTATATATATACATATATACGTGCATCTCTACTTGTTCTTGAGTGAACTTCACGCCCCCAGCGTCGGCGGCTTACCGCTGAAATCTGCTACTATTCGCTTGTGTGCGGTCGGTATATATATACATATATGCCTACATAGCGCGCTGGGGTCATCCCCGGCTGGTCGATGGCCAGCTGCTAAGCTATCGCAATAATATGTATATATATACCTATGTATTCAAATGGATGGAAAGGAGGACCCATGATCTTCGCCTGTGTGAACACCAAAGGCGGCGTCGGTAAGACCACGACCGCCGTGCACTTGGCCGTGATGCTGGCCCGTCAGGGCCAGACGCTGCTCATCGACGGCGACCCGCAGGCCTCGGCCGCGAGCTGGGCTGCCTGGCGTCGTGAGACACAGTACGATCCGTCTCCCACCACCACTTGCCTCGCTGGCAAGGCTATCTTGTCGGAAGGCAAGCAATTGGCCGCTGGCTTTGAGCACGTTGTCGTCGATGCAGGCGGACGTGATTCCGTGGGCTTGCGCTCTGCGCTGCTGCTGGCACAGCGCGCCGTGATCCCCGTTGGTGCGTCCAATCTGGACGCAGCGGCCATGACTGACCTGCTGGAAGTGGTCGAGTTGGCCCGCGACTACAATCCCGAGTTGGACGTGCGTGTGCTGCTGACCCGCGTCGATCCCAGAACCAAAGATGCCGCCGAGATGTTGGAATTCTTGGCCGAGCAGAAGTTGAGCGTATTACCTACACAAGTCTGCGAGCGCGTCGCCTTCCGCCGTGCTATCGGGGAAGGTGCGACCGTCCAGGAGCTGAGCCGCGACCAAGCTGCTATCGCCGAGATGGAAGCGTTTTTCCGAGAGGTGATGGCATGAGCATGAAGGCCAAGCCCAACACGACGCAGTTCCAGCTACCGAAAGACCCGACCGCATTCCTCGAAGGCGGCGAGGCCGACAAGGCGGAGAAGCCGCTGGCGGCGCCACCACCGGCCGCCACGCGGCCTGCCGGCGAGGAAGCGGCTCGTTACGGCAGGGCACGGGTGCAAAAAATCTTCAACTTCCCGGAAGAGCTGGCGGACCGCCTGCGCCGCGAAGCGCTCATGCGCTCAGAAGAGAAGGGCGGACGTGTCACAGAGAAGGACATCGTCATCGAGGCGCTGGAGGCTTTCCTTAAGCATAGGTAGGTATATATATATTTACCTATCTATATATATAACGATGTTGGTTATAGAAGGTAGCCCATACAAGCGACGACACCCGCACCGTGCAGCGACAGGCGCGACGAAACCTGATATTGTTGCGATTGGGCGCAGGATGGGGTATAAAAGCAATGTTGAAGACAACTGCAAGTGTGGTCGCGCCAAAAATTTTGAAGGAACTCATCGCCGCTGGGGCGGTTTCAGCCGCCCGAGTGGAGCCTGGTGACAAGGGCCTTTTGATCGTGGTGCGGGCCGGAATGAACGAGCGAGTGCTGGGCGCTGCCCGTGGCGGTCTTCGGTACTTCCAGAGTCTCGATGGTGCTGCAAGCGTTTTGCAGTCTTACGGGATCATGAAATTTGATGTGAACACGGAACACTGGGTGCCCAAGACGATGGTGCGAGGCTACAAGCAAGCCCCGGCGTCGTTGGATGCCGACGAGTGATCGTCTATGGCGAAGGAGAAAACTGACCAGACAGTGAAACCTGGATGATCAGAAAAGCAAAAGCCCGCTTTGGCGAGCGGGCTTTGCAGAGAAACCGGGCTGGGGCCCAGACTAAACCGAGAAGCAGCTTTGGCGGGCTACTTCATCGTATGTCAATGACATCGACAGATAAGATGCATTGTACACAGTCTGACCCCAGCGCGCAAGCGTGCGCTCGTCCCTACAGACGAGTGATGAGGGGTTATGACGGCGGCAACGGCACAGCAAACAGACAACCAGACAGATCGCTTTTTCCAGGCGGGCACCGCGCTCAATCGCGTGCTCACGGAAGCCCCGTACCTGCCTCGGTGCTCTGAGAACAAGACGGCCACCCGCGTTCGGCCGCGCGAATACGCCATTCGCTATCCCTACATGCAGGTCAATCGGCCCGGCTTCGTGAGCTGGCTGATCTTCGATCTCGACCACAGCAAGGCGATGATCTGGGAGGACGCGGGGCTTCCCGCGCCCAACCTGATCGTTCGCAACCGCAAGAGTGGCCACAGCCACCTCTACTATGCGATTCCCCCGGTCTGCACGACCGAGGCGGCCCGTAGCAAGCCCATCCAGTATATGAAGGCTGTCTATGCGGCCTTCGCTGCCCGGCTCGATGCCGATACTGACTTTCACAGCGGGCCCGTAGCCAAGACACCTGGTCATCCGTGGTGGCTTACGCACGAGTTGCACGCCCACGTCTACGAACTGGATGAGTTGGCCGACTACGTGGAGCTGGCTGTGTCCAGCCCGTGGGGCAAGGGGCCGCAGCTCGACGAGGTGAGCCATTCCCGGCATTGCATCCTCTTTGAGCACTTGCGCTACTACGCCTACAGCATCGTTAATCGCGAGCGTGAGCGCGGATCGTTCGCCACCTTCACCCGGCTGGTGGAAGCCTACGCGTACAACCGCAATTCGTTCCAGAAGCTGGGCTTCTCGCACGACCTACCACTGTCATCACTCAGGGCCACGGTGAAGTCGGTCGCGCGCTGGACGTGGGACCGCTACACCGGCAGCGGCCGGTGTCATCGGGGGGTGATGGCGCTCGACAAGGACTTGCCGCTGGTGGAGCGGCAGCGCCTCGCCGCCGCGCGCACGCACGACGTGCGCCACAAGGCCACCGAATCCAAGGTGCGCGCCGCCTGCCGCTTGCTGCAACAGAAGGGTGAAGCCCTCACTCAAGCCGCTATCGGACGCGTAGCGGGCCTCACAAGGCAGACCGTTGCTGCCTACAAGCACGTGCTCGAAGAAGTGCTGAAACCTGCGGCCGCTGCGGTCTTGGAGGTCGCCTTGGCCAAGCCTTTCGATGTTAAACATGGTACGCATCAGGTAACTGCTGCCCCGCAGGGGGCAGGGGTTTCGGTCTCTCTTGAGCTGTTTCCTGCTGGGTCGGACGTGGTGTTGGTGCTGGATGGGTGAGGTGGCGTTGTTTTTGGTTTTGAGTAGCCCAGCGATTTTTTAATCGCGAGTAGCCGCAAGGCCTGTGGGTAAGTCGGTATGACTTATCCATCAGGCCGCGCAGGGCGAAGCCCGGAGGGTGTTCCGCCGCGCGTTAGTGCGGCGCCGCCGCCAGTTATCGGCGTAGTGGCCTTGCCGGTTAAATAGAGTTGGAGGATGTCGGATATGGCTCGAGAGTCTTTTGACGACGAAACGCTCGCATGGATGCGAGAGATGCCGCTGTCGCACGTGCTCGATAAGCTGCGAGACGAGGGACGGTTGTTTTGGCGTCGCGATCCCGACTTCGTACCCGAGAAGGACAAGCGGACGGTACGCCTGTTTTTATCGTCGCCGTCGGGTTTCGCTTGGGAAGTGCTAGTAACGGGCCTCAAGTGGTTTGACGTACGCGCAAGGAAGGGGGGAGGTGGCGGCATCGACCTCGTGATGCACCTGCTGCGCATCGACTTCGTGAAAGCCGTCAAGCTGCTTTCGTCGGGTGCCGGTGCGGCTGCCGAGCGCAAGCCGGAGCGCCAAGGCTGAAATTCGGGCGACTTGCTGTTTCGCATTGACCGCAGTAGCGGGCCGCGTCAGTCGGGCCTCCAACCGTTGCAGCGGCGCTAGCTGCCGCGAACAGACAACAGCCGAAAACCGGCCGGGGCGATGTCCGGCCAATGCCACATTTGTAGTGATGCATATAGGTATATATATATATACCTATGCCGGCTTGTAGTAGCAATGGTGAAGTCGTGACGTAAGGATGGTGGCTTATTCCATCACCGGAGATCGACTCCATGCAAACCACCAAAACCGCCCCGTACCACTGCGCCGAGCTGCGGTGCTCTGTGCCCGTGATCCAGCGGATCGAATGGGGGAGCGGGATCGGCCAAGACGATGTCGAGCCGGTTGTGCTCGCCGAAGCCTGCGCGTTGGCCAGCCGTTGCTCGAGGGTCGCGCACTGCCCACTGACGGCAGACGAGTAGGGGCGGCTCAATGGCCGACCAATGCCTTGCTATAGATGCATGTATATGTATGTATATATACGTATAGCCTAGAGTTGCCAGGAACTCCGCGCATCGTGTGTTCGCCGATGCGCGCATCGGCGTTTAGCGAGCATGCCGAGCTGCCCGAGGAAGTTACCAGCGCCGCAGTGGACTAAATTCCCACTCCCGATTATGGCGAATGTGGGCTTGAGTATTCGGGGTTTTTGACCTACCTTTTCCATGTCGAGTGACAACCCGCGCTATCCGTGGCGCGTCGCTCGACGCCCCCGGATGGCCTTTTTCTACGTCGTGGAGGAGGTTCATCATGGCATCGGTAAACAAGGTCATTCTCGTTGGCAATCTCGGCGCTCACCCCGAGGTGAGTTACCTGCCGAGTGGCGATGCAGTCGCGAACATTCGTGTTGCGACCGCAGATCGTTACAAGGACAAGGAAAGTGGCGAGCCGAAGGAGGTGACCGAGTGGCATCGTGTCTCGTTCTTCGGGCGACTCGCGGAGATTGTGAGCGAGTACCTGAAAAAAGGATCGTCGGTTTACATCGAGGGCCGCCTCCGTACGCGGAAGTGGCAGGCGCAGGACGGCATTGACCGTTACTCCACCGAGATCGTTGCCGACCAGATGCAGATGCTTGGCGGTCGTCGTGACGTGTCGGATGATGCGGGCGATGCAGGAGGCGATTCGGATTCGGGCGCAGCACCGGAGACGGTAGCGGCAAACCCGTCCGAACGCAGCTCGACCGCAAAGCGTTCGCGTCGTGCGGATCCCGAACCGGCAGAAAAGGGCGACGGTCAAATTCCGTTCTGACGGAATTCGCGCTAAGCGCTCTAAGGGGGCAGGCTTTTTAGCCGACGCAGTAAGAGAAAAGGGAGAGAAGGCAACTTCTCTCCCTTTTCTTTTGCGTGTTCCCGCGTGGCCCTAACAAGAAATGATTTATTCAACCGTCCCAAATCGTTCAATAATTTGATCAATGTTCGCCGCATTGGCTTGCTGCTTGTCCGGGCACTGGTTGAGGTATTGTCGGCGCGCATCGCTCGTGGGTCCTAGATCAAGGTGCCCGTGGTGATGGCGCTGGATGGCAAAGAAATCCTTGATCGGTTGATCGCAGTTGTTACCGCCCGACTGGCCCGCCGCTTTGCCGGCCATGCACACCAAGGTGTCGCACGGCGCGGCGAATGCAGCAGCCGGGAGTGAGACCCCAAGCGCACCAAGCACCAGCGCGAGAATAGATGAGAGAGCTTTCTCTTTCATGGTGTTATCTCCACCGAGGGCGATAGTCTCGCGCTCGGCGTTCGATTCGATACACCGCTTCACGCATGCACAGCGCCACGATCGCCACCACGGCCGCGACGATCGCATTCCGAGGGTGCAGCCAGTGATGCGCGTATTCGACACCGAGCATGACAACTGCAACGAGAACAGTCAGGGTCAAAGCGATCCTGATGTAGCGGCCAAAAACAGACATAGAGCACGCCACAAGCACCCACGCGGTATCACGCAATAGGCGACCAATTAGACGAGCCGTGCCGACGCACATCGGCGAGACGCGCGCGAGTATCTTTGCCATCCGTCGCAAGCGACGATCATGGTGTACACGCTTACCCGTTTCGATTGGAATGACCTGTCCCATGTCTCAGCCTCCCTTTTCATCCTCGCTTCGTATTTCGAACTCGTCAAGCGTTCGACCTGCCTTCAAATACGCCGTTAACCAGCCTGGCCGCCGTCCAAAGCCTGACCAAATATTGCTCTGGTTTTCGGGATCGCAGTAGCTCGGTCGCGTGATGGGTGTTGCATCCGGTATGCGGAACTCTTCGAGCTGCCGGCCCTCGTCGAGATACGTGACCAACCACGCCGGCCGTTGTCCCCAACCGGACCATGTGTTGAGCGGATTCGCTGGGTCACGATAACGCGCTTCACCGCTTGGTGCGGTCTTCGACGGGAACGGTACAAACTCGATCACGGTTCCATCTTGCCGGTTGACAAGACGCCGATTTGCATTTTTGTCCTTGCCTGTCACTGATAACGAACCCATAATATACTCTATCCGTTTTGCACGTAAGAGGATGTGTGAATAAAATCACCGCATTCGCTCTCGCGCCGTTCCTGACGCTTCCCCTCGCGGGCCAAGCGCAGCCTACCCTGTCACCTCAGATAGTCAAGTTGGCCCGGACATGCGCGCCGGACGTGCATCCGCTGACCGTCGCGTATCTCGTCAGTGCCGAGTCGCACAACAACCCCTACGCCATCAACGTGAATGGCGGCCATAGCCTGCCACGACCGCCGACGAACGAGCGCGACGCACGCGCGGCAATCGACTGGTTGAATCGGCGTGGTTGGAATTATGACGTCGGCTACGCGCAGATCAATTCCGCCAATTTTCGCAGCCTTGGGCTCACAGGTGCGCAACTACTCGACCCGTGCACGAACCTGCGCGCGTCCGCGCAGATCCTTGGTGATTGCTACTCGCGCGCCGTGCTAGCGGTAGGGGAAGGGCAGGGGGCTTTGCAGCGCGCCCTGTCTTGCTACAACACAAATTCACAGACCAAGGGCTTTGCAAACGGCTACGTCAAGCACGTCGTTGCCCAGGTGAGGCTCAAGGTTCCGGCCTTGCTCGACGGCCCTATCGACCCCAACGCCACCGGCTCTAACTCGAGCGCGACCGCCTCACACTCGGCCGCTGGCCTCGCGCCCGCCAGCCCCGCACCAATCACGCAGAAGCAAGCCGGGGGCGCCAGCACCCAGTTTGCGCAGGAAGGCGAACCGGGCGTGACGGCAGAGATTGAGGCGGGAGCGTTCGCTCACCCAGAAATCGGCGCGTACATGCGCCGAGCATCCGCAAAAGGAGGCCAATGAAAAAGGTCGTTTATCTGGCAATGCAAAGCCAGCTCGAAAGCATCTTGCGCGAATGGAAGATCGAGCGCGTCGTGATTCACCGTATCGCGGCGCGCGAGTGGATTCCGTTCATCGACATACGGAATGAGGTTAGCCAAGCCGCCTATACGTGTTCGATCCGCGTCAAGAAGGGCTTCGAGCCGAGAACGTGGTCCGACTTGCGCGCGTTGGTCGATTGGATCGACGTCAAGGTCGGCGTCAAAGAGTGTTCGCTGTCCCTGTCGGATTTCAAGTGGGAATCGGAGAACTTAACCGTGGAGTGAACCTGAGAATGAAGACGTCAAGTAAACAAGTTCAGCTCGCCGTAGCCATTTCAATGGCACTCGTCGCAACGCAGGCGTTTGCTATCGATACCTCGTCGTCCGGCCTGAACTCCGTACAGACGTGGCTGATGGTCTGGATCCCGATCGGGTGCGCGCTGATCATCATCGCGCTCGGCGTTGGCTTGATGGCCCACATGGTCAAGCTGCACCAGCTCGTCTATCCCACGCTTGGCCTGATTGTGATCGGTTCGGCTTCTACGCTCGTTGGATATTTCGTGACCTGATGGCTAAGAAATTTCCATTGTTCAAGGGGGCGACACGGGTGCCTTGTTGGGCCTTCGTTCCCCGCAATGTCTTCATCCTGACCTTCATGTTTTCGGGGGCCTTGTTCATGCTCATCCACTTTTACGCGTTTGCTGTTTTCGCGCTCTTGTGGCTGATCGAATGGGGCATTACGAAGCACGACGACAGGGCGTTTCGCATCATTTGGATATGGATTGTTACCAAGGTGCGTAACCGCTTCGATTCGCGCTTCACCGGGCTTTGGGGAGGGTCCAGCTATTCACCGGTCAGTTATACCGATCCGGTGGCCAAGGCGGAACGAGACGAGGTATAGCATGGCCGTTGCTATCCGAAACATCCGCAAGAACAAAGAGTTCGTCAAAGAGCCGTCGTTCGCTCAGTTTGTGCCTTATTCGCAGCATCTGACGGACTACATTGTCAGCACGATCGGGGGCGAGTATGTCATCGCTTTCCGTCTGCAAGGCCGCACGCATCAGAGCGCGACGGATGATGGCCTGTTCAATTGGGTCGTTGACCTTAACCACCTGGCGAAGCAGATCGGTAACGAACACGTCAAGTTCTGGATCCATCTGCATCATCACGAGGTTGCGAATTTCCCGTCCGGCACCTTCAAAACGAAGTTTGCGCGTGACTTCGCTGCGAAGTACGCCGCGATGTTCGACAAGACGCCGTTGATGGTCAACGACCATTACCTAACCGTCGTGTACAACCCCATCGGCGACATTGCGCAGAAATTCCTGGCGCGATTCGATCGACCGACCAAAGCGCGGCTTAAGGAGCGACAGGAACAGGCCATCGAGGCGCTTGAGGACATTTCGACACAGCTGATGGGGGCGCTTCGCGCCTACGGCATCGAGCCCTTGGGGCTTTATTACCGCGACAAAAGCGGAAATATTATCGAGGACGAGGATCCGTCCGAGGAGGAGCAGGAAGAGGAACGGGACGAAGACCCAGAGGGCGATCTGTTGTCCGAGTTGCCAGCGGGCGAAGCCGACGAGCTGACGAAACCTGTTCCCGTTCCGCCGGCACAGAAGCATGTTTTCTCCCGAGCGCTCGAGTGGTTCGGCTTTCTTGCGAACGGTGAGTGGTCGCCGGTGCCGGTCTGTCGAGGACGCATCTGCGATTACTTGATGAGCAATCGTCCCGTCAGTTCGCTGTTTGGCGACGTGATCCAGTTCCGCATGACGGATCGCAACGTGTTTATGTCTGGCATCGAGATTCGGGACTTTGAAGAGGAGACGGAACCCGGACAGCTCAATCTCTTGATGGAAGCGCCCTTCGAGTTTGTGATGACGCAGGTGTTTTCCTGCATGTCGAGAGCGGCCGGTCGGATTTTCCTGCGTAACCAGCAGCTTTCCATGCAGGAGACGAACGACCCGAGCGTGTCGCAAACCAACGCGCTGAGCAATGCGCGAGACGACCTCGCTGGCGGCCGGTTCGTCATGGGTTTCCACTATACGGTCGTGCACGTGGCCGCGCCGACCTCAGAAGGGGCACAGCAGCTCGCCCGACAAGCGAAGGTCATGCTCAATTTGTGCGCCGTTACCGCGAGCCCGGTAGGCATGGCGTCCGAGGGGGCGTTTTATACGCGCTTGCCCGGCAATACCGCGTGGGTGCCACGCCCGATGCCGCTCAATAGCTGGAACCTGTTTTGCTTCTCGTCGTTTCACAACTTCATTTCCGGTAAGGCCACGGACAACCCGTGGGGCCGAGCCATCGCGCTGTTTCGCAGCGTCGTCGGCTCGCCCATTTTCTTCAACTTCCACTCCACGCCCAAGAACGAACGGTCGTTCGGCAAGCGACCGCCCGGCATCACCGGCATTTTCGGTCGTATCGGTTCTGGCAAGACGACGCTATTGAACGCGTTGTTGACGCTTGCGACCGAGGTTTCCATCGATCCGCGCATGGCGATCTACGATCGCGATCGCGGCATGTATCCGCTTGTGATGGCACTCGGCGGGCATTACACGGTGCTGCGTGAAGGGATTGAGACGGGGTGGCAACCGCTACAGCTGGAGCCGACGCGCGTTCGCATCGCGTTCGTCAAGCGCCTGTTACGACTGCTTTGCGAAATTACGCTCAATGGGGCACCGCTCGAGCAGCCGGAGGTAGACGCGCTTTCGAAGGCGATCGATGCCGTCATGGGGCCGCCGATCGACGCCGGTCTGAGCGCCGACGAGCTGGAAGAACTGAAGTCGCATATCCCGATGGCCGACCGGTCCATCCTTGCCGTCGCTGAGCACTGCGAGAACCCGTACCGCTCATCCAGCCAACGGTTGACGCTCGCGGCCATGTTGGCGCCATGGACGCGCAATGGTGACTACGGCTGGCTGTTCGATAACGACGCCGACACGCTGGACTTCCGCAAGAATGACATTAACGCGTTCGACCTGACCGAGTTTCTTGTCGGCAAGGACGAGATTGCGCCCGTCACGCGCACGCCGATGCTGATGTACCTGAATTTCCGGGTGCGCGAGACCATCGATGGCAAGCGTCGATTCATCCAGGTCTTCGACGAATTCGCTCAGTACCTTGACGACACGATCATGGTCAAGGAGATCAAGCGAGGCATCAAAAACGACCGTAAGAAAGACTGCCTGTATGTGTTCTCGACGCAGGAGCCGAACGACGCTATCTCGAGCGTGATCGGCAAGACCATCATCCAGCAGATGGTCACACAGCTATTGCTCGAAAACCGCGACGCCGATCGAGAGGACTACGGCGATCACGGGTTGAAGTGCGTCCCGGCCGACATCGATGCGGTCATGTCCATTCCCGAGAACAGCCGCCAATTCCTGATCCGACAGGCCGGCAATTCCGGCCTTGCTGTCATGCGGCTCGACGGCATGGAGGAGGAACTGAGCATCTTGTCCGGCACGCCAGACAACGCCGATCGGCTCGAAAAGCTGATTTGCGAGCTTGACACCGACGACCCCGAAGTGTGGCTACCGAAGTATTACGCCGCCGTCGTCGGGAAAAAGAAGGGCCGTTAATTCCTAGGAGAAACGCCGTGAAGATCCTGAGAAGAACCGCAATTGTTTGCTCGCTCGCCGTCGTTTGTGCGGGTGCACAGGCACAAATCGTCGTGACCAATCCGGACTCGCTGAAACAGACCGCCGCCAATTTCCTGAAAGAAATCGAGCAGATGAAGGCGCAGCTCCAACAGGCGGAGAGCCAGTACAAGGCCATCACCGGCAACATCGGCACCTATCAAAACTTGCTGCCCGCGAGCCTCGCTTCGCTGCGCAATAACCTGCCGCAGAACTGGACTCAGGTGTATTCCGACGCGATAAACAGCAACTCGAGCATATCGGGTTCGGCCTCGTCCTTGCTGTCGCAATTCGACAGCCAGATTCGGGGCATGGGTCGGGGCGACGCGTTGAAGTTCATCGACCAGCAGCTCCACTCCAAAGGGGCCTACGACCGCGTGATGACGCAGCAGGCTTACGACAACCAGATGCAAGAGCTGAACGATATGCAGACCCTCACGCAGCAAATTGGGTCTGCGACCAGCGAAAAGCAGATTCTTGACCTTCAGGCTCGTATCCAAACTGCTCAGGGCGCAATCCATGGTGAACAGGCCAAGCTCGCGCTGATGGCGATGGGCCAGCAGAACCAAGAGCAATTGCTTCGTCAGCAGCAGGCCGTCGCGCAAAAGCGCTATCTGATAGGCGACGACGATGAAGCGAACACGACCCCGAACCTCACCGGTCAGTAAGGAGATGGCGACATGAAAAAGACTTTGCTCGTTCTGGCGGTTCTGATTCTCGCCGCATGCAGCAAGACGGAAAGTACCTACACGCGGAGCTGGTATCGCGAGCACGACGCCGAGCGGGAAGCGATGGTCGCGCAATGCAAGGACGATGCCGCGAAAGCGGTCACGCCCGAGTGCGTGAACGCGACCAACGCCGCATCCGACATCTTTATCAACGGCAAGAACTATTACAGGAAGGGCGGGGACAATGATGCGAACAACGCGCCCAACCTGACCAAGTGAGGGAACGGCGATGGCCTACAGCGGCGTAACACAGATCTTCACGTACATGGACTCGGTGACGACGCAAATCGTCGCCGCGAACATGAGTCGTGTCATCAGCTGGGCAACCCCGATCGCGGCGGCTGGCCTCACCATTCAATTAATGATCGACGGCGTTGCCACGATGCTGATGCCTAGTGGCGAGCCTCTGTCCAACCTGATCAAGAAGTTTATGCAGTATTACGCCATCGTAGCCATCGCTGGAGCCGGCGGCATTTACGCATCAACGATCGCATCGTGGGCCATGTCGTTGCCCGATAGTCTCGGCTCCGCCCTGTTGCTTAACGGCTCGAGCGGTGCCGCCAGCACCAACGCCATAGCCGCGATGATCGACACCGCGATCGACCACTCGTTGACGGTCATGCGAACGCTGTTCGGGCAGGCAAGCATCCTTTCCGAACAAGGGTTGGTCGCCCTTGTGCTCGGTGGCGTCGTGATCGCAGCCACGGTTCTTATCTGCGGCATCGGCGCGATTTCAATCTTGGTTGCCAAATTTTTCCTCGCCGTCATTCTCGTTTTCGGCCCCATCTTCATTCTCATGCTCATCGCGCGTCCGCTCGCCGGCTTTTTTGGGAATTGGCTCGGGGCGGTTTTCAACTATGTATTGCTGATAGCCATGACGGCCATGAGCTTCACGATGTTCATGACGTTCTACGACCATGCCATTTCGGCTGCGGCGGTCGCCAATCCCGACGCCGGCGTCCTCTCGGCCATTCTCACGGCCGGAATCATCACGGTCATGGCCGTCGTCATGCTCAAGTCCCTGCCTGACGTTGCTGCGCGCCTCACGGGGGGCGTAAGCACGAAGCTCGATCAGATGCTACGGCCGTCCCCCGGCGGTGCTGGTGGTGGCCCACGGCCGTCCCCCGGCGGCGGTAGCGGTGGCCCGGGGGCGGGTAGTGGCTCCGGTTCCGGTTCGGGCTCCGGCGGCGCCAGCGGCAGCCCTTCCAGTGAATCAGGCAGCGGCAGCGGGGGATACAGCTACGCGCGAGGCTCCCAAGGCTCTCAGCGCCGTCCCTAACAACTACCGGGAAAACTACCGGGAGGGCTTCATGAATCTTCGTCGCATCGCTATCGCCCTGTTGGCGCTTATTTCACTCGCCGGGTGTGCAGGCTTCACGCGACCGCCCGAGCCGGATATGAGCCATCTCGTCCCGGCCAATAAGACCATCCCCGAAGAGTTGCAAGGCAGCGTCACACCGGATTCGGCAACGCGGAAAAACACAGGAGGGACCGGACGATGAAATTTACCGCGGTTTGGAAACCGATCA
>NZ_CP011520.2 GCF_000972785.3 Pandoraea oxalativorans | reverse complement strand
TAAAACAGGTCGGCGATATTGCCGTACTTGGCTGCGCTCGTCAGATCCCCTTCGAACAGGTTCCAATATTCCGGCAGCGCAATGACGGGACTGTGTTTTTTATTTGTCAGCAGCAGAAAATAGACGCCTCGCCTGAAATCGACAATGACGCACTTTCCCGTCCACCCGGTGTGTCCGACGGCTTCGCCGGGGGGGCAAACGTGAGGCGCAATATCGCCATAGAGCTTTGCGGTCGCCGGCGTGAGGAGCTGCCAGCCCAATGCATAACTCTGGTCACGGTTGAACGTGTAGCGGAACAGATCGACCGTTGCCCGCGAGCATAAGGTATAACCGCCCAGCGTTCCGCCATTCAGCAGTAGACGACACATTACCCCGAGCTCGTCGGCCGTGGAAAAGAGGCCAGCGTGTCCCGCGATTTGTTCCATCGCGTAAAAGGCCGTTTCGTCCTGCACTTCCCCTTGTATCGTGCGTGCGCGGATGTTCGGAAAATCGACGTGCCCGTCGCGCGTATTGCCACATCGCTCCGAGGCTTCACAGGCGTCGCTCCCCTCGCCCTGACGCAGGGGAGCGTAGCCGGTGTGTCGCAGGCCAAGTTTCGAATAGATTTCGGATTGGACAAAGACGTCCTGGCGCAGGCCTGTCACTGGTTCTGTCGCGATAACGAAGTTGCGCGGAAGCGAAGCCAGGGGCGCGTTGGTTTTTACGCGGCCAGTGCATAGAATTGCTCAGCAGGGGACGCACGGCGTCCCTTTGGGGCAAACATCTGCCCTTTGCGAATCATGTGCATGGCCTCGATGCCGCCCAGGACGATGCGGGCACAACGGAAATTCTGGAAGCCCAGCATCGGTCTGACGCGCCGTTTGATCGCGCGGTGGTCCTGCTCGACAAGGTTGTTCAGGTACTTGTTCTGGCGGATTTCGATGGGCGTCTCGCGCTGGGCGCCCAGCGCCTGCAGCGCGGCGCGGTTCGCCCCGCTTTTGTCAACGGTGACGGTCTTGGGCGTGCCCCGCCCGGCGATGGCTTTTTCGAAGAACCGGCGCGCGGCGGCGGTATCGCGGCGTGCGCATAGCAGAAAATCAATGGTGTGGCCCGCCTTGTCCACCGCCCGGTAGAGGTATTTCCACTGGCCTCTGACCCGAATATAAGTCTCGTCCATGCGCCAGCTCTCACCGACTGGGCGCAGGCGGCGACGTATCGCTTTCTCGAAAACCGGCAGCAACTTGATCACCCAGCGATGGATCGTCGAGTGGTCCACCGCCACGCCTCGCTCGGCCATCATTTCCTCCAGATCTCGCGAGCTCAGCGAATAGGCTACGTACCAGCGCACGCACTGCAACATAACCTCCAACGGGTAGTGCAACCGCTTCAGGACCTTGGCGATGCCTGCGGGCAAGGGCTTTCTCGGCGGTGTGGCTGCATGCTTCATCGACTGGGTTCCCAGTGCTCGAAACCGTGGAGTCTACCTGACTACCCCTATTGCGACGGAACCGGCGTTTCTGGCCGCCCGGCTCAACTTTGAGTCCGTGATCGACAAAAACGCCGCGAAGCTGACCGACGCTGGTCGCCACGCGGCGGCGCAGATTGGCAACCAACTCAACCAGGGTGCCGCGCAGCTCGTCGCGGCGAACCTCGCGCTTGAGCGCAAGATGGGGCGGTTCGTGCTGCTGCTCGTCGGCTTCGCGCTCGTTGCGGGGGCGGTAGGTGGATTCGTCGGCGCCCGGCTGGCGGGCCTCTGAGGCACGGACGCTGAAAGACGGGCGGTCATCGTGCTATCGCCCCGACCACAAGCATCGCCACAAACAGCGCCTTACATCAACGGCAGCGCGTCGTGATTGCAGGCCATGGTGGCTGGGCGGACGATGTCACTGCCGCATGGGGCGTTGCCACGCTACCGGTTTCCGGATCTGCCAGTTTCGTCGTCTCCTGCGAGCGCCTGATGCCTCGCCATACAAGCACGCTGAGGCCGCCCCACTGGAGAATGCGGCGGACACCGCGTCCGACCCGCGTATGCGACAAGCCACTGAGGGCCAGCGAGGCCACCGAATTAAGCGGGTAGCGTTGCAGCAAACCGGCGAGCGTGGGGTCGGCGTTGGCCATGTTTGCGCGGCTGCTCAGGCTCGAAAGCCTGGCAAAACCGCCAGGGAGCAGATAGCGAACCCAGCCAAGGTTGCGCAGCCGCTCGCGCGCGACGTGCGTGGCCTGAATCAGTTCGGCGCGCTCGACAGCGATGCGCGTGAGCACGATTTCCTTGCGCATGGCGAGGAGGTTATGACGCGTGAGAAGCGAAGGGCGCGGGTGTCGTGGCGACGAAGTCCGGCGTGAAGGACGCTGTTGCGGTGGCACGATCGGTTCTCCTTCAATCCGCACGCAGCGCGTTGCGGTCCTTTTTGAATTCGGTCAGTGTGGCTTCGAATGGCAACGGGGCCTCACGCAAAATATCGCGGGCACGGGTGGCGCACCAGCCCGCGAGCAGAAAATACACGATAACAACGCCGGTGACGGCCGGCAGGCGATACGTGTCCCAGAAAACCACGATCATCAGCGCGGTGAGTGACATGAGTGCGAGGACACCGAAGAGCATCGCGGCAAGGCCGAGGAAGGCGACGCCCAGGCGTTCTTTCTCTTCGGACAGTTCGATGCCGATGAGCTCAAGGCGCGACTGAAAATCGGTTCTGTCGCGATAATGAAGTTACGCCGAAGCGAAGCCAGGGGCGCGTTGGTTTTACGCGGCCCGTGCATAGAATTGCTCAGCAGGGGACGCACGGCGTCCCTTTGGGGCAAGCATTTGCCCCTTGCGAATCATGTGCATGGTCTCGATGCCGCCCAGGACAATGCGGGCACAACGGAAATTCTGGAAACCCGGCATCGGTCTGACGCGCCGTTTGATCGCGCGGTGGTCCTGCTCGACAAGGTTGTTCAGGTACTTGTTCTGGCGGATTTCGATGGGCGTCTCGCGCTGGGCGCCCAGCGCCTGCAGCGCGGCGCGGTTCGCCCCGCTTTTGTCAACGGTGACGGTCTTCGGCGTGCCCCGCCCGGCGATGGCTTTTTCAAAGAACCGGTGCGCGGCGGCGGTTTCGCGGCGTGCGCATAGCAGAAAATCAATGGTGTGGCCCGCCTTGTCCACCGCCCGGTAGAGGTATTTCCACTGGCCTCTGACCCGAATATAAGTCTCGTCCATGCGCCACCTGTCACCGACTGGGCGCAGGCGGCGACGTATCGCTTTCTCGAAAACCGGCAGCAACTTGATCACCCAGCGATGGACATCGAGTGGTCCACCGCCACGCCTCGCTCGGCCATCATTTCCTCCAGTTCCCGCACGCTCAGCGAATAGGCTACGTATCAGCGGACGCACTGCAACATAACCTCCAACGGGTAGTGCAACCGCTTCAGGACCTTGGCGATGCCTGCGGGCAAGGGCTTTCTCGGCGGTGTGGCTGCGCGCTTCATCGACTGGGTTCCCAGTGCTCGAAACCGTGGAGTCTACCTGACTACCCCTATTGCGACGGAACCGAGCAATTCTATGCACTGGCCGCGTAAAAACCAACCTGCCCCTGGCTTCGCTTCGGCGTAACTTCATTATCGCGACAGAACCGTCATTCGTCGCTCGGCTTCATTTCTCCGGAGCGGTCTCTTCGGAGCTGGATCCGAGCTCAGCAGGCCAAGGATGTCGCTGCATAACTCGGGACCGATGGAAGGCGAAAAACCGAGGGAACCTCAGCCCCCGTGGCCCCCTACGGTCCCACCGATTGTCAAAATCAGGTGATCACCCGAGGTTGGGCGGCCCGCTTCCGTCGACAATCAACGGGCACCCCCTGAAGGCCATCGGGCGCTTCACCCCGAAGGCAGCGCATTTTTCTCGACAGGCCGGTGTCGCGCACTCTCGGGGCAGCCAGGGAAACCATCGGCTCGACCACAAGGGGCGCGCCCTTTCACCCGTTGACAACCCATTTCTGATCGAGGATTTCTATGCCCGTTTACGACCGCTTTCCGCTCGCCTCGCCATCACGGGCAGCTCCGTCCGCGCTGCAGTTCGCGCTGAAGGACAACCACGTCGAGCTCCTTGCGCATTTCAAAAATCAGTCCCCCGACACGAGAGACGCGAAGCAGTTTATTAAGGAGTTTAGCTCCATGACGCCACTCGCCTGGCTCAAGGACCTGTTCTCTTCCATCTTTCGCCTGGGTCAGGGCGGCAGCCAGCGTGAACTCCAGAGAGCCGTTGCGTATCAAGTCGCTGCCTCCACTAAGGAAGGCTATCAGCAGCTCGTTAAGGAGCGCCTGCTGGATAGACTCCGCGACAGCAACGAGTATCTCTTGAAGCACATGACGCCGGAGGCGCATGCCAGCTTGCTGGAGACGCCGCTGGTACTGCGCGACGACGGGCAGGTCATGGCGAAAGCGAGGGTCGCAGGCCCGCGCGGTGAGGTCAGCTTTGACTTTGTCCTGACCCCCGAATGCTTTGTCGACTATACGTTCGAAGGCGAAGACGAGGGCCGGTTGACGCGGGACGAGATCGCCGACTCCTGCTGGATGGCCAACGCCGGAAACGAAGAAAATATCTTCCTTCGTGAGCTACTAGATCACACAGCGCGTGGGCCCCAACCATTCTGCGACAATCGCGACACCCTTGAGCTCATCATGACCGGGATTATGGGCCCGGGCAGTGCGCGCGAGGAGCGTCCGGAGCCCACTGCGGCGACCAAGCGTCTCTGTGAGCAGCTCGCGCAGCGGGGGCTTCGCGTCCGTACCTATGCCGCGGGGCAACGCCAATACGGCATTCTGGCGGATCTCTTGGATCAGGGCCTATCGTATGATGACGCTATGAAGCGGGCGCTACAGCACGAAGCCGCGCTGGAAGGTTTTCACGGGAACGAGCGATTTTTGCGATGGGATAGAGGCTGTTGATTCACTGGCGCTGGCTTCGCCGACCACGGCCTCGCGCCGTGGCCCCCGATCGGGTGGGGCGGCGGGCCTGCAAAACACGGCCCGAGCGGTATTGTCAGGTTGTTTAGTTGAAACCGAGCCAAGGCACCATGGCAGAAAACGACGCTCGTTATGCCGCCATACGGGCGGAGCAAGCCCATTCCCAGCTCGCGAAAGCCTGGGTGCGCACCGCGCGTTTATGCTCGGCGTTGCGGTGATAGCGACACCCCATGAACAGGTTCGACACCTGACCATGGACTGAGGCGAAGCGCTGCAATTGGCGTGCCGACTTAAAGCGACGCATCACTTTCTCCCGCACCCGCGTAGGCTGATGCGAATTCTCCGCCCGGTTGTTCAAACCTTTATGCTGGCGGTGTTCGACGCTTAGCCCGAGCTCGCGGTTGGCCGCCGCATAGCTGCGCAGTTTATCCGTGACGATCGCGCGCGCGCCGCCATGGCGCTTGAGCAGGCGGCGCATGAGCCGTTTGGCGGCGGCCGTGTCGCGACGGCTTTGCACCAGCACCTCAAGCAATGCGCCGTGCTCGTCGACCGCTCGCCACAGCCAATGTTTTTTGCCGTGGATTGTCACGACCACCTCGTCAAGATGCCATTTGTCGCCGCGCCTCGGGGACGTCGATCGAATACGCCTGGCGATGGCCAGACCGAACTTCGTCGCCCAGCACCGTACCGTCTCGTAGGTCAGCTCAATCCCCCGCGCGGCCAACATTTCCTCGACCATGCGTAGACTCAGCGGAAACCGATAATACAGCCACACCGCATAGCTGATAATGTCAGGCGGAAAACGGTAGCCTTTGAACGAGATCGCCGCGTCGCTCGAGCGCTGGGGGTGACTGAAGATTTTTTCATTTCGCATTCTATCCTCCCACCTCCCCCATCCGAACAACCTGACAATACCATTTATCTTCCCACTCGCCAATCACGTTGAAGCGGCGGATGTTGAACAGTGCTGCAGTTTGACGCTGCGACAAGCCTTCTTCGCGCATCCGCTTCAGCACCGAAAGTTTGAATTCAGCACTGAAATTCGTGGGAATCCGCTTCTTCGTTCGCACGCCTTCTTCACCATGAGCCCGATAGCCGGCAATCCATTGACGCAACGATGAAACATTGACGCTATGCCGTTGGGCAACCGCTTTTAGGCCGGCCTCGCCGCTGCAGTAATCTCTAACGGCCGCCAACTTGGCTTGATCCGTGTATTTTCCCATAATCTATTCAGATCGGAGGGTATTGTCAGGTTGTTCGGATGGGGGAGGTGGGAGGATAGAATGCGAAATGAAAAAATCTTCAGTCACCCCCAGCGCTCGAGCGACGCGGCGATCTCGTTCAAAGGCTACCGTTTTCCGCCTGACATTATCAGCTATGCGGTGTGGCTGTATTATCGGTTTCCGCTGAGTCTACGCATGGTCGAGGAAATGTTGGCCGCGCGGGGGATTGAGCTGACCTACGAGACGGTACGGTGCTGGGCGACGAAGTTCGGTCTGGCCATCGCCAGGCGTATTCGATCGACGTCCCCGAGGCGCGGCGACAAATGGCATCTTGACGAGGTGGTCGTGACAATCCACGGCAAAAAACATTGGCTGTGGCGAGCGGTCGACGAGCACGGCGCATTGCTTGAGGTGCTGGTGCAAAGCCGTCGCGACACGGCCGCCGCCAAACGGCTCATGCGCCGCCTGCTCAAGCGCCATGGCGGCGCGCGCGCGATCGTCACGGATAAACTGCGCAGCTATGCGGCGGCCAACCGCGAGCTCGGGCTAAGCGTCGAACACCGCCAGCATAAAGGTTTGAACAACCGGGCGGAGAATTCGCATCAGCCTACGCGGGTGCGGGAGAAAGTGATGCGTCGCTTTAAGTCGGCACGCCAATTGCAGCGCTTCGCCTCAGTCCATGGTCAGGTGTCGAACCTGTTCATGGGGTGTCGCTATCACCGCAACGCCGAGCATAAACGCGCGGTGCGCACCCAGGCTTTCGCGAGCTGGGAATGGGCTTGCTCCGCCCGTATGGCGGCATAACGAGCGTCGTTTTCTGCCATGGTGCCTTGGCTCGGTTTCAACTAAACAACCTGACAATACCAGATAAATTCAATCAAGGCGGTCCGAAAGCTCTCGGGCGAGTGCCCAGAGAGCGCCGCAAGACGATGTCAAAAGCCTCCTCTGACCAAGCAAAGCAACCGAATTCCGACCATGACCGCAGTCGACAGGATCTGATCGACGAGCTCAAGAGTCTCCGAATGGAGAATGCATATCTAAAAAAGCTCGAGGCCTTGGTTCGGGCGAATGCTCGGCAACCGCAAAAGAGCGGACGCTGATCGTGCTTGAGCTGAGGCAACATTACCCGCTTGCCGGTCTGCTGCAGCTAGCCGGCCTTGCCCGCAGCACGTTCTACTATCAGCAAAGGACGTTGCAGCGAAATGACAAATATGCCGACTTGAAGTTGAAGATTCGGGAGTTGTTTGACCGGCACAAAGGGCGTTATGGCTATCGTCGTATCACGGCTGCTGTCCGCCGTGGTGGTGACCTCGTGAATCACAAGACGGTTCGCCGACTGATGGTGCAGCTTCAGTTGCGATGCCGGGTACGAGTGAAGAAATACCGTTCCTACAAAGGTCAACTCGGACACGTTGCCCCAAACGACCTGGCGCGTCAGTTTTATGCCAATCGGCCAAATGAAAAGTGGGTGACAGATGTGACCGAGTTCAACGTGGGCGGTCGGAAACTGTACCTGTCTCCCGTGCTAGATCTCTTCAATGGCGAAATCGTTTCGTACGAGATGTCCTCTCGACCACTTTTCGGCATGGTTGGCGGGATGCTCAAGAAAGCCTTTAGCAGGTTGAAAGTTGATGACCGGCCGATGCTGCATTCGGACCAGGGCTGGCAATACAAAATGCCCGAATATCGGCGGCTGCTTGACGCACACGCGGCGAAGCAAAGCATGTCGCGAAAAGGTAATTGCCTTGATAATGCCGCGATGGAAAGCTTCTTCGGCACGTTAAAGTCGGAGCTTTATTACCTGGAGACATTCCGCAGCGTAGAGGAGCTGCAAGCAGGCATTGATCACTACATCCGGTACTACAATCACGATCGGATCAAGCTGAAGCTCAAAGGCCTAAGCCCCGTCGAATACCGGATTCGCTTCGCGTGAAATTCGTTCAACCACCGTCCAACTTCTGGGGTTCAGTTCACTTAAGTAGCGGGAACTACTTTCCCAATACTTCATATCGCTCACAAGACGGTATGAATCGAGCGCTTACCTATAACCTGACTCGCATGCGTACGCTCGCTGCGAAGTCGGCATAGGGGCGCAAATTGGCGAGACGATGACATTGAGTTCACTCGAATTAAGGACGCGCGGCATTAAATCGACAAGAACCGAACCGACACATCGGCACATCCGAAGGCCCCGCCGCACATCGGCGAGGTGTATTTTAAAAGCCTGTTAAGCTACAACGCCTCCAAAACCGGGAGTCTTCGCAAAACTATTTTTTATGTAACCGTTCACCAATAAATGTTGCGATTGATGGATTTGCGTAACGTAGTCGAGACTAGCCATCTTTATGGCACTGCCAGTATCAAAAGACGTATGTTTTAATTTAAAAAACTTTTTAGTAAAATCATCTAATACTTTGGCGTCTTCGTCAATTTTTTTTGTCGCTGTACCAGCCTTAAAAGAGATGCCAATTTGATTAGTCCTAAAAAACTTATCGGGATTGAATGACGGCCATGTTCCTTGCAGCACATCATTATTTATTTCGATGCTCGCAACGGATTTGAGGTCGAGATTGATTTTTTTGCTTAGCTCAATAAAAAATTTTCGCATCTCAAGCGCGCTGGCCCCGGCCTTGTCTCCATGCCCACCGATATCCACGTTGATTCTTAGCTGGAGGGGCGATAATTGGGGCAAATGCCGCGATGCGCGGGCTTGAGCGGCCGGCAGAGGGTCGGTGAACGTGGCGATGGTGACATTATTTTTGTCAACGCACTTCACCCCTGACTGCTTCGTTAGGGCACATTGGGTGTCATCTTTTGCTTTGATACCAAAGTATCTAGCACTGACATCAAATGCATCTTCTGCATTTTGACAAAAAAATCTTGACAAATCTGGAGACGATTTTATTTCGCCTAAAACTAATTCATGCGTGATATCTACAAATTTATTTTGCAGTGTCTGACGAACGGTTTCATCCTGTGGCCACTTGGGCTTTACTCCTTCTTTGCTTTGCACGTAAGAGAGCACGTCGCTAAAAAATTGGTATTTATCTTTTTCCGGAATTGTAGAGTTTTTAATTTCATTAAAAACCATAGCGGCATTAGTGTATGCAGTTTTTTGGACAAAATTGAAATTCGTCCACGATGGTTGCCCCATTCCATTATGGGGACATTCCGGGAGAGACTCAACATCCAACGTGAAATCCGCCTCGGTTTTCATATTTTCAACGGGACTTACTTGAGTCCAACCGAAAGATACTAGCTTATCTTGTAGGTTAATATTATCGATCAACTTTTTAATTTTTTTGAATTCTTCAAGAATTGCATCGCGTGTCTCAGTAGGCACATTATCTGCTTGTGACAACTTGTCTTGGTTTTCTTTGCCCGTAATTTTGTCGGCATAATTCCTAAGACGTAAAAACACAGTGGAAAAAGCCTCATCGTTGCTTCGGGTGAAATAAGCATTATCGAGGTGACCAAAATTCAGATCCAAGTAACCTTCTTCTTTTTTCTCTCCAAATGCGTCGGCAACCTTATCGTTAAAATAGCTGTTTTTCGCACGATAGACATTGTGAAGATGCTTTGCTCTGCTGTTTTTATTGACGTTCGCCGCTTGGAAGCCTTCCAAACTGGCTCTAAGCCGTTGGAGGTGCGTCAGCTGTTGGCCTGGCGCCACTTTGTCGAACTTACTAATTTTACTGTCGGTGCGACGCAAATTCTTGTCGCTGTAGGTTTTAGCACCCCATGTCGTGGACTCGAGATTGGGGATTTTCGGGCCCTTCGAAAGATAAATATTCAACTTCAGATCCTTAAAATTTTTTAGAAACCAATGACTTTGAATCAGGCTGTATAGCGAATTGTTTTGCACATAAAATTGCCCGCGTCACGCTGTGGCTATTTCTGGAAGTCCTGCAAATGACTTGCGACAACTTTCTTGACATGACCCTTGGTTCGCGCCGGCAGCTTGCTTCGCTTTGAGGTCGGCGTTGAACATGAACACCGCGCCGAGATTGAGCCCAGGACTGTACGACGGCAGGTAGAACACTTCGTGCTCGCCCGTGTGTGAGCTCAGCCAAGGCTGCGCGTGCGCCCGCTTCATCGGCTTTTGCGGCGTGAAGCCCCAGCGCGCCAAGTATTCCCCCCGTACAACGTCGGCGTCATGCAGAGGGTTTGTTTATAGACGATGACATGAAAAAATTCTTTTTAAATTACGCAAAAAAGTCGGCTTTATATTTTTTTGGGTGGGTGTAGCGGCCCGGGGTACTGTCAGGGGTATTGTCAGGTTGTTCGGATGGGGGAGGTGGGAGGATAGAATGCGAAATGAAAAAATCTTCAGTCACCCCCAGCGCTCGAGCGACGCGGCGATCTCGTTCAAAGGCTACCGTTTTCCGCCTGACATTATCAGCTATGCGGTGTGGCTGTATTATCGGTTTCCGCTGAGTCTACGCATGGTCGAGGAAATGTTGGCCGCGCGGGGGATTGAGCTGACCTACGAGACGGTACGGTGCTGGGCGACGAAGTTCGGTCTGGCCATCGCCAGGCGTATTCGATCGACGTCCCCGAGGCGCGGCGACAAATGGCATCTTGACGAGGTGGTCGTGACAATCCACGGCAAAAAACATTGGCTGTGGCGAGCGGTCGACGAGCACGGCGCATTGCTTGAGGTGCTGGTGCAAAGCCGTCGCGACACGGCCGCCGCCAAACGGCTCATGCGCCGCCTGCTCAAGCGCCATGGCGGCGCGCGCGCGATCGTCACGGATAAACTGCGCAGCTATGCGGCGGCCAACCGCGAGCTCGGGCTAAGCGTCGAACACCGCCAGCATAAAGGTTTGAACAACCGGGCGGAGAATTCGCATCAGCCTACGCGGGTGCGGGAGAAAGTGATGCGTCGCTTTAAGTCGGCACGCCAATTGCAGCGCTTCGCCTCAGTCCATGGTCAGGTGTCGAACCTGTTCATGGGGTGTCGCTATCACCGCAACGCCGAGCATAAACGCGCGGTGCGCACCCAGGCTTTCGCGAGCTGGGAATGGGCTTGCTCCGCCCGTATGGCGGCATAACGAGCGTCGTTTTCTGCCATGGTGCCTTGGCTCGGTTTCAACTAAACAACCTGACAATACCGATCAAAGCTCAGCAAACCACGGTTGTGGCGGCATAACCCGAGGCCTCTGGAAGGCGAAAAACCGAGGGAACCTCACCCCACGTAGTCGCCCCAGCCCCGTACCGTCTCGCGGTCATCCCGGGCGGCCCACATTTCTTCGACCCCTCGACCCTGCGCAGGCTCAGCGGGAAACGGTCATACAACCACACTGCATAGCTGATAATGTCAGGCGGAAATCGGTCGCCTTTGAACGAGATCGTGTCCTCGCTCGAGCGCTGAGGGCTGACGGAAGTCTTTTTCATGCCGCATGCTACGCCCACACAACCGAACAACCTGACAATATCCCCGCCCGCTAGAGCGTCATCAGGCCGACGACATGTATGTGTTCGCCGATCAAACCGTCGGGCATTGAAATGCCTGAAGTATCGTATAGGCTCCGCATATCTTTATACGCAAGCAGATCTAACTCATTAATCAATAATTCGCTTCCGTTTACCTTTTGAATTTCATCCCAAGCTTTTTTGTAACTAATATCCCCATCATTTGGAATTTTGCTGGATTTACAATTTAATGACAATAATTGTAGATCGGCGTAACTTAAATTGCATTTAGCCATGTCGGCCATATGCACCTTCCACTCCGCTAACGTTAAAGGCGAACCCTCCCCAAACCCCTGAAACATAAGTTGATTATCGGCCGCCGAGTTCTTGCCAAGGCAAATTAAATTACTGGAATTCGATGCGGATGCGGGATGAAACACGGAGGCATTCAAGCTTCTAATAAATAGAACGTCTCCTTTATTGTGATCCCCCTGATATTTCAAGCCGATCTTCAGCCCCATGGGATCCAATAATTTGTTGATATCTGACACTTCCAATAAAAATTTCCCTCCGAGATTGCTTGATACTCGCTCGTTAAAAATATCACGACCAAGCTCGTCCCTTATTGATAGAGTAAAGCACAAATTAACAAACAACCTGCAATCCAAAACAAAAGGCTCTTGCGCAACCAATTTATCCAAAGCTCCGGATAAATCCTCACCCTCATAAAAATACTGTAAGCTTGTGTTTTCTGTCACGTAACGCATGCCCTTAATATTTTTGCTTACCTCATCTCGATATTTGCAATTCAGATTTTCACTTTCTTTGAAAAACTCGTCACTCGTTCTGGCGCTTCTTCCAGTGCCATTCGAGATATAAAAATCCATTTCGTATTTAAGGTTTGGATTTTTGTTTAACTCGGCCGCATAGCGAGCCATTCTATTTCTAAGCCGGCTTTCCGTTAGTGTTAAATGGCTAATTGCCTTGCTTGTTGCCTTAATTTCCACGCCAGGAAAATTTTTAGTTACAATCCCCACGACTTCCCTCATCCTTTCCGAGGAATCGTTATCGAAACTGTGAAATTTAACGTTCACATTCTGACATTTGGTATTGTTTTTCAAAAACTCCCTTATGCTATCCGTTATCACTTCAGCTATTTTTTCAGTGGAAATCTCATAATTCACACTCGCCTCATAAAACCCTGGATTGAACTTGCACGGTTCGGGCTGCTGAATTAGCTCAATTTTTGAGGAGTCGTCGTTATGAAAATACACGTGAGCCGTATTGGTGCATCTCATAGTGGAAGACTTGTTGTTTGGGTGTTGTCTTTGATATATTGATTTATAACCGCATATAGTGTTCGTCGCATTTATCATCTGCAATTCTCCTCGATGGATTGGCTTGGTACGTGGTCATGAGTTCAGCTCACACGTGAGATGCGACGTGGCGACCGCCGACGACGGAAGGGATTCGCCGCAAGAATGGGGCTCTACGCGCGGGCATGCCGAGCGGCCCACGGCGATCGCGCGCAGGCGCGCTGGCTACTGATAGCAGCATTCATGCCTTTCACCTCGGTCAAATGCCCGGAGACTCAAAGGGTTCTGTCGCGATAATGAAGTTACGCCGAAGCGAAGCCAGGGGCAGGTTGGTTTTTACGCGGCCAGTGCATAGAATTGCTCGGTTCCGTCGCAATAGGGGTAGTCAGGTAGACTCCACGGTTTCGAGCACTGGGAACCCAGTCGATGAAGCGCGCAGCCACACCGCCGAGAAAGCCCTTGCCCGCAGGCATCGCCAAGGTCCTGAAGCGGTTGCACTACCCGTTGGAGGTTATGTTGCAGTGCGTCCGCTGATACGTAGCCTATTCGCTGAGCGTGCGGGAACTGGAGGAAATGATGGCCGAGCGAGGCGTGGCGGTGGACCACTCGATGTCCATCGCTGGGTGATCAAGTTGCTGCCGGTTTTCGAGAAAGCGATACGTCGCCGCCTGCGCCCAGTCGGTGACAGGTGGCGCATGGACGAGACTTATATTCGGGTCAGAGGCCAGTGGAAATACCTCTACCGGGCGGTGGACAAGGCGGGCCACACCATTGATTTTCTGCTATGCGCACGCCGCGAAACCGCCGCCGCGCACCGGTTCTTTGAAAAAGCCATCGCCGGGCGGGGCACGCCGAAGACCGTCACCGTTGACAAAAGCGGGGCGAACCGCGCCGCGCTGCAGGCGCTGGGCGCCCAGCGCGAGACGCCCATCGAAATCCGCCAGAACAAGTACCTGAACAACCTTGTCGAGCAGGACCACCGCGCGATCAAACGGCGCGTCAGACCGATGCCGGGTTTCCAGAATTTCCGTTGTGCCCGCATTGTCCTGGGCGGCATCGAGACCATGCACATGATTCGCAAGGGGCAAATGCTTGCCCCAAAGGGACGCCGTGCGTCCCCTGCTGAGCAATTCTATGCACGGGCCGCGTAAAACCAACGCGCCCCTGGCTTCGCTTCGGCGTAACTTCATTATCGCGACAGAACCGATTTTCAGTCGCGCCTTGAGCTCATCGGCATCGAACTGTCCGAAGAGAAAGAACGCCTGGGCGTCGCCTTCCTCGGCCTTGCCGCGATGCTCTTCGGTGTCCTCGCACTCATGTCACTCACCGCGCTGATGATCGTGGTTTTCTGGGACACGTATCGCCTGCCGGCCGTCACCGGCGTTGTTATCGTGTATTTTCTGCTCGCGGGCTGGTGCGCCACCCGTGCCCGCGATATTTTGCGTGAGGCCCCGTTGCCATTCGAAGCCACACTGACCGAATTCAAAAAGGACCGCAACGCGCTGCGTGCGGATTGAAGGAGAACCGATCGTGCCACCGCAACAGCGTCCTTCACGCCGGACTTCGTCGCCACGACACCCGCGCCCTTCGCTTCTCACGCGTCATAACCTCCTCGCCATGCGCAAGGAAATCGTGCTCACGCGCATCGCTGTCGAGCGCGCCGAACTGATTCAGGCCACGCACGTCGCGCGCGAGCGGCTGCGCAACCTTGGCTGGGTTCGCTATCTGCTCCCTGGCGGTTTTGCCAGGCTTTCGAGCCTGAGCAGCCGCGCAAACATGGCCAACGCCGACCCCACGCTCGCCGGTTTGCTGCAACGCTACCCGCTTAATTCGGTGGCCTCGCTGGCCCTCAGTGGCTTGTCGCATACGCGGGTCGGACGCGGTGTCCGCCGCATTCTCCAGTGGGGCGGCCTCAGCGTGCTTGTATGGCGAGGCATCAGGCGCTCGCAGGAGACGACGAAACTGGCAGATCCGGAAACCGGTAGCGTGGCAACGCCCCATGCGGCAGTGACATCGTCCGCCCAGCCACCATGGCCTGCAATCACGACGCGCTGCCGTTGATGTAAGGCGCTGTTTGTGGCGATGCTTGTGGTCGGGGCGATAGCACGATGACCGCCCGTCTTTCAGCGTCCGTGCCTCAGAGGCCCGCCAGCCGGGCGCCGACGAATCCACCTACCGCCCCCGCAACGAGCGCGAAGCCGACGAGCAGCAGCACGAACCGCCCCATCTTGCGCTCAAGCGCGAGGTTCGCCGCGACGAGCTGCGCGGCACCCTGGTTGAGTTGGTTGCCAATCTGCGCCGCCGCGTGGCGACCAGCGTCGGTCAGCTTCGCGGCGTTTTTGTCGATCACGGACTCAAAGTTGAGCCGGGCGGCCAGAAACGCCGGTTCCGTCGCAATAGGGGTAGTCAGGTAGACTCCACGGTTTCGAGCACTGGGAACCCAGTCGATGAAGCATGCAGCCACACCGCCGAGAAAGCCCTTGCCCGCAGGCATCGCCAAGGTCCTGAAGCGGTTGCACTACCCGTTGGAGGTTATGTTGCAGTGCGTGCGCTGGTACGTAGCCTATTCGCTGAGCTCGCGAGATCTGGAGGAAATGATGGCCGAGCGAGGCGTGGCGGTGGACCACTCGACGATCCATCGCTGGGTGATCAAGTTGCTGCCGGTTTTCGAGAAAGCGATACGTCGCCGCCTGCGCCCAGTCGGTGAGAGCTGGCGCATGGACGAGACTTATATTCGGGTCAGAGGCCAGTGGAAATACCTCTACCGGGCGGTGGACAAGGCGGGCCACACCATTGATTTTCTGCTATGCGCACGCCGCGATACCGCCGCCGCGCGCCGGTTCTTCGAAAAAGCCATCGCCGGGCGGGGCACGCCCAAGACCGTCACCGTTGACAAAAGCGGGGCGAACCGCGCCGCGCTGCAGGCGCTGGGCGCCCAGCGCGAGACGCCCATCGAAATCCGCCAGAACAAGTACCTGAACAACCTTGTCGAGCAGGACCACCGCGCGATCAAACGGCGCGTCAGACCGATGCTGGGCTTCCAGAATTTCCGTTGTGCCCGCATCGTCCTGGGCGGCATCGAGGCCATGCACATGATTCGCAAAGGGCAGATGTTTGCCCCAAAGGGACGCCGTGCGTCCCCTGCTGAGCAATTCTATGCACTGGCCGCGTAAAAACCAACGCGCCCCTGGCTTCGCTTCCGCGCAACTTCGTTATCGCGACAGAACCGACTCAAAGTGCGGGCACCATGACGAATGGCCCACGGAGAAAGCCGAGCCGGAGCGCCTCGGGTTGGCTCCGCCCCTGCCGGGGCACCGGCCTCGCGTCGACGCTGCCTCATAGGCTCTGGTATAAATGCCGACGGCGATAAGTTCTTTCGAACTTTGGACGGGGAGCAGGTTTACGGAATCATCGCTCGCAGGAGGGCGCTGCCTCACGTCACAGGTACGAGAAGGGTTTAGCGGATCTGCATGTCATCCGCCCCGCGGGTTCTGGCGCGATAACAAGGCTACGTGTCAACGCCGACTGAAATCTGACCCGCCGGGGATGCGGACAAAATCTTGGACTACCTGGAGGTAGTCCATGTATTCATACGAAGACCGCGTTCGGGCGGTCGAGCTGTATCTGAAACTCGGGAGGCGCATTAAGGCGGCCATCCGCCAGTTGGGTTACCCGACGAAGAATTCTCTCAAGGCGTGGTGTGACGAATTCGAGAAGAGGGGCGATTTGCGGAAGGAGTATGTTCGCGGAAAGCCGAAGTATTCAGAAGACCAGAAGAACGTAGCACTCGAGCACTACGTCAACCACGGACGCTGCTTCGCCTACACTCTCAGGGCGTTAGGCTATCCCTGTCGCCAGATGCTGACGGCGTGGGTTCGCGAGCGTTATCCGGAAACCAGGAGATGCGTGGTTGGCAAGGCAGGTCGACCAGCCGCGTCATTGGCGTCCAGACAGGCCGCCGTGTACGAACTCTGCACACGTGAAGGAAGTGCGCAGGCGTTGGCGCGAAAGCTGGACGTCGACAGGGTGACCCTGTACAACTGGAAGAACCAGTTACTCGGCCGAGAGGCCCCTGCATCCATGAAACGCGACAAGCGAACACCTGCAGAGACGGATCGGGACGAACTGGAGCGACAGGTCGAAGGGCTCCGACGCGACATCCGCAATCTGCAGCTTGAACACGACCTGCTGAAGAAGGCGAATGAACTCGTAAAAAAAGACCTGGGCGTCGACCTGCCGCTCCTGAGCAACCGGGAGAAGACGACGCTGGTTGACGCCCTGAGAGACGAATACAGTTTGGCTGAGCTGCTGGCGCGGTTGGCCCTGGCGCGCAGCTCCTACTTCTACCATCGGTCCTCCATACGGGTTGCCGACAAATATGCAGAAGTCCGTCGTACCGTTGCAGAGATCTTCGAGGACAATCACCGATCCTACGGCTATCGCCGGGTGCAGGCAGCGCTCGGCCGGCAACGTGTGTTTCTATCGGAGAAGGTCGTGCGTCGCCTCATGAAACAAGGCGGCCTCCGTGCGGCCAGGCCCAGGCGGCGCCGATACCGTTCTTATATCGGGGAAATCAGCCCGGCCCCGGATAACATCATCAATCGCGATTTCCATGCTGACGCCCCCAACGAAAAGTGGGTGACGGATATCTCCGAGTTCCAGATTCCTGCGGGAAAGGTATATCTGTCGCCCATGATCGACTGCTTCGATGGCATGGTAGTCAGCTGGTCGATTGGCACAAGCCCTGACGCAAAGCTCGTGAATACCATGTTGGATGCGGCTATCGAGACCGTGACTGAAGAAGATAAAACGCCGATCGTGCATTCCGATCGGGGTGGCCACTACCGTTGGCCTGGCTGGATATCGCGGATTGTAAAGGCTAATCTGATTCGATCCATGTCACGCAAAGCCTGTTCCCCAGACAACGCGGCCTGTGAGGGATTCTTCGGCAGGCTGAAGACCGAGATGTTCTATCCAGGAGACTGGCGCTCAACGACCCTCGCGGAGTTCGTTGAGATATTGAACGCCTACGTCCGCTGGTACAACGAGAAACGGATCAAAGGCTCCCTTGGCTATCTCAGTCCCATCGAGTACCGCGAAAGCCTCGGCCTAACGACGTAAAACAGTCCAAGAAAATAGCCGCATCCCCGCCTTCCGGCATATCGCCGAAGTAAATCTGACCCACCCAGGCTGCGTATCACGCCGCGGCTTTTGCGCTCGCTCGCGTGGTCTGTCCAGCTTTGCGTTTGTCCTTCAGTCGATAGCTCTCGCCTGCAATCTGTACGATATGTGCGTGATGCAGCAGCCGGTCGAGCATCGCCGCCGTCAGCGTCTGGTCGTCGGCAAACGCGGTGGCCCATTGCGTAAACGGCAGGTTGCTCGTCAGCACAATGGCGCCGCGCTCGTACCGCTTGGCCACGACGTTAAAGAACAGGTTGGCTTCTTCCCGTCCAAACGGCAAATAGCCGATTTCATCGATAACCAGCAACTTCGGGCCGACCACGGCTCGGTTAAAAAACTCTCGCAGCCGGTTTTGTTGCTTGGCTGTCGCTAGTTGCATCATCAAGTCGGCGGCGGTTGTGAAGCGCGTTTTGATGCCGGCCTGCGTTGCCCGATATGCCAGGGCACAGGCGAGGTGCGTTTTGCCCACGCCTGACGGGCCGAGCAGCACCACGTTCTGGGCGCGCTCGATAAACGCCAGTCCGGCCAACTCCTGGATTTGGGCTCGCGGCGCCCCACTGGCGAAACCAAAGTCATATTGCTCAAGGGTTTTGATGCCCGGTAACGATGCCATCTTGGTCAGCGTCTGGCGTTTGCGTTCCTCGCGGGCGTCCCGTTCGGTCAGCAGCAATTGCTCCAGGAAGTCGGCGTGACTGGCATCGACGTTCGCGGCGTTCTGGGCTAGCGAGCCCCAGTCGCGGCCGATGCGGTCCAGCTTCAGTTCATCGCACAGCCCGGCAATACGTTCATGCTGGAGATTCATGCTTCCACCTCCAGCAATGCATCGTAGACCGACAGCGGATGTTGCAGGCTTTCGCTGGGCAACACTCGCTTGAGTCGTGTCGGTGCCGGAACTGCCGTCGCGGTTGAGACCGGCAACGGCAACAATGCCGCTTGCTCGATCGGCAAGCGCACCGACGGCTTCTCTTTCGTCGTGGTATGCACTCGGACATTGGCCACTTCGGCCAGCCAGCGGCCGATGTGACTGTTGGCCGCCTCAGCATCTAGCTTCAGGCCGTTCTGCTTGAGTGTCGCTGCCAGCGGCACCACGAAGCTCTGCTTCAGATACCGGTTGAAGCGCTCGACCTTGCCCTTGGTCTTGGCTCGGTACGGCTTGCACACTCTGGGCGTAAATCCATACGTCTGGGCCAGCGTCAGCATTTGCCCATTCCAGCGATGGTGGCCTTCGCCATAGGCGTCTCGTTCGATGATGACCGATTTCGCGTTGTCGAACAGCACGTGCTCCGGCGTGCCACCGAAGTAAATAAACGCTTCTCGCAGGCACTCACACAGTGTCGTGGCATCCTCGCCGCTCGTGAAGCGCACGTACGTTGCCCGGCTGTAGCCCAACGTGGCCACCAGCGCCAGCAACGGTGACCGCCCACGGCGGATGGTCGTGAAATCGGCTTGCATCTGTCGACCGGGCGGCGTCTCGAAGCGCACTACCGGTTCGGGTTCTGCATGCTTGTATTGTGCGAGGTACGCCTTGAGCTGGCTGATGCCGCCTTCATAGCCTTCATCGCGCAACTCGCGCAGCAATACTGTTGCTGGAATCCAGTGTGGCCGTGCTGCCTCTATGCGACCCTGCAGATATTCCTTGAACCGGTCCAGTTTGGTTGCCCGGGGCATTCGCTCTTTGTACCGGCTCGCTTGCTGGTCACGCACGTATCGCCGGACCGTGTTGCGCGAGACACCCATCTGCCTCGCTATCTCCCGCACCGACGTCCCGCGTCTTGCCAATACCTTGATTTCCACTGCTTGCTCCTGAGTCAGCATCGGCGGCAAAAACCGCCATCCTCTCCCAGGTGGGTCAGGTTTACTTCGGCGCGTGGGTCAGTTTTACATCGGCGCTAACATGAAGCCCATGCGCTACCAGTGCCGACCGGCCGGAAAGCCTGCCAACTACGACACCCGGTTCCCGGGAACCTACAACGCAAGACGGGATAATCTCGAAGGCTTCTGGAAAGGCCAGTTCGGGCTCACGCATGGCGTGATGATCGTCGACGCGTTTTACGAGAACGTGAGTCGGGCGCGCATGGAGCATCGGGCGTTGGCGCCGGGCGAGAAGGAAGAAAACGTGGTGCTGGAGTTTCGCCCGAACACCGGGGGCCGTATGCTGGTGGCGTGCCTGTGGTCGCACTGGACGGGCGCGGGCCAACCGGATCTGCTCTCGTTTGCCGCCATCACCGACGAGCCCCCTCCGGAAGTTGCCGCAGCGGGCCACGATCGCTGCATTATTCCGATCAAACCCGAGCACGTCGACGCGTGGCTCAACCCGACGCCCGGCGAACCGAAGGCACAATTCGCCATTCTCGACGACCGAGAGCGCCCTTACTATGAGCATCGACTCGCGGCATAAGCGGGACAAAAACAATACTAGGGTCTGTTGACAATCATCGGAGCCAGATGAAAGCAGCGGCGAGCGCGACGAATGATGAAAAGCGTTCGGACAGTTTGTCGTAGCGGGTGGCAACGCGACGGAATTGCTTGATGCGGCAGAAGAAGCGTTCGACCAGATTACGCGAGGCGTAGAGATGTTGGTCCAGAGGACGTTGTTCAACACGACTGGCGCGACTGGGGATGACGGCCTGAATGCCGGCCGTTTCCAGATGTTGCAGGATCGCGTTCGAATCGTAGGCCTTGTCAGCCGCCAGCCTGGCCGGTTTGAGCTGCCCCAGCAGAGGCAGCGCTTCGACCAGCGCATGAATCTTGGTGCTCGGCCCTCCGCGCGACCGGCCGATCGCCTGATCACCGTTTTTTTGGCTGCGCCGGCTGCATGCTGGTGGGCACGCATGATGGTGCTGTCGATAAAGGCTTCCTCGAAGTCCGCATCACCAGCAAGCTCGGCAAACACTGCGTGCCACACCTGCGCCCGGGACCATCTGGCGAAGCGTTTGTACACGCTGTTCCACGCTCCGAAATCGTGCGGTAGATCACGCCACGGGCTACCGGTTCGAGCTATCCAGAGCACGGCCTCGACGAACAGCCGGTTGTCTGCTGCCGTTCGCCCCGGGTCCGTGATCTTGCCTGGTAGCAACGACGCGATTCGCCCGTATTGCTCATCGCTGAGCATCAGCCTGGACATCCTGTTTCTCCGCAAAAGACAGGATGTAAACAGATTTTTTCGAAAGTTAACACCCCCTTTCGCCATGATTGTCAACTGACCCTAGTTCTCGTCGATCGAGGCGCACCAGGGGAGCACAAAATTGCTGCCACCCAAGTCGCCCCCGCCGGAAACGCGTTTCAGATTTTGCCGAAAATTGCAGCGGCGATCAGCCCCAGGTTACCCAGCAGGGTTTGCCGATAGATCCCACTACTTTTAAGGTGGATGAGGCGCGGGATCAGCCGCATCTGCCGAGCTGCGGCGAAACGCGCCAAGATCTTACGGTTCTCCGGTGTGAGCTTATCGCGCAATTGTCCCAAGGCAGCGATATTGCGGTCATTCCAATTGCGCAAGCATCCTTGCCACAGCATTCGAATACGCTCAAAACGAGCGACCCACGTGGCATTCGTGCCGACCAAGTTGCCGTCGTGTTGGCGATAACGCACTGTGGGCGCCCTGTCGTAGAAGACTGTGCCACCACAGCCCGTGACCACCATATAAGCCCACCAGTCATGCGCCACAACAGAAAGACCTTCGCCCGCTTCGCGCAGTAGTGCCCGGGCAGCGTTGTTGAATACCATGGTGTTGCCGCCGGCGATGTTCTGCGTGAGGGCGTTAGCAAAGCTTGGCGACTTGGAAAACAGCGGCGATAAGCCGACTTCGTTGCCGCCAGCGTCCACCAATCGGGTACGCGTGCAATACAGGGCAGGCACGTTCTGAGGAACAGACTGCAGCCACTTCACTGCGCGCACCAGCTTATCTGCCTCCCAAACGTCGTCCTGATCCGAGTAGGCGTAGTAATCTGCCACGAGGCTCGCTTGACACGCCAGCGAGAGGAAGTTGGCCGCGAAACCCGCGGCAGGCCCGACATGGAGGCGCAGCGTCCCTTTGGGCCATTTCTGCTGATAGGCCTCAAGGATCGCACGAGTGTCGTCTTCAGAACCATCGTCTGAAGCCCAGACTTCCCAGTGGGGGTGCGACTGCGCCTCGAAGGACTCCAGTTGCTGCGCGAGGTAGTCTTGGCCGTCAAAGGTGCACAGCAGAATTGCCACTTTAAGTGGGGCGATGCGGGCACCATTAGGTGCCTCTGTTCTGGGCATGGCTACCGCCCCCGGAAACCTATGGCGTATTTCAGAGGACTTTTCAAACATCATATGTTGCTGTGCATTCGCTGTCCCGATTCTTGCTGATGGCATACATGGTCGTCATGCCAATGAGCGGCTTCAGAAACTCGGTTTTCAGCATTCGGAAAATCGTTGCTAAACACACGGCCCTCATGGTCCGATGCCAATCGGTATTGCATTCTCGCGTACGACGGCGATCGGTCTGACGCACGGCTCCTTGGACACCCGCGCCGCGTCCAGCAGCTCCTGCCGCAACACCGCTGCCGCCTCGAACAACGTCTTGCCATCGCTGAGCGGCACTACCCGGCCCAGGCTGTAGTCTTTCACGCGCTCGGCGGGCGCGCCCAGATCGAAGCAAACGATCGGCAAGCCGAGACTCATCACCTCCGCCACCACGAACGAGAACGTCTCCGGCCAGATGGAGGTGAACGCGATGACATTGACCTTGTGCTTCGCAATCAGCCTCACCAGCGCGTCGCGTTCGTACGACCCTGAGATGGTGACGTGGCGCGATCTTCCCGGGCCGTCGAGCGCACCGAGCACGGTGATATGCGCGTCGGTGCCACTGTCTGCGATCGCGGCCACCATCTGCCCGACCACGCGCGCGCCTTTGTGCGCATTGATGCGGCCCACCACGCCAATATTCAACGGCGCTCGCAGATCGAATGACAGGGGCTGCGCCACGAAATCGGAAATGTCGTGCGGCTGAAACTTCAAACCCGGATGCCGTGCAAGCTGTGGATACGCGCGAAGTAACAACGTGAGGCTAGCCTGCGAGAAGTAGACGATCTCGTCCGCAGCGAAGAGGAATGCGTCCCAGCGCCGGCGCCAAAGATGGATGTCGCGCTCGGCAAACAACGACACCAGACCATCGTTCATTTCCGGCAGGCACTTAACGCACTGTTCAATGGACGGCACGCCGCAGTACTCGCCGTCCTTGTCCAGCAAGAAGTGTGACGGGCAAACGCTGTGGTAGTCGTGCAGGTAGTAGGTCACCGGCATGGCCGTGCGCCGCACCAGCGCCGTCAAGGCATCGAGTAGCGCGACCTGGCGCGTGAACGAAACAGCGTTGTTCCAGTGCACCCGGCGCAGATGAAGATCGGGTAACGTCTGCAGCAACTCATCCAAATCGACAGGGAAACGCATCGCTTCCTGGTGCCGACGGCATTCCAGCACGTACTGCAGCGTCGGGACGTGGAACGTCAAGATGAAGACGGTGGCCCCCGTCTCCAGCAATTCCTTCACCAGCGTGTGCCGCACGTGGTTTGCGCCGCCGCCGAGATTATGATCGACGATCAATTGTGCGCAACTCGCTTCGGCGGCGATTGCGCGCACCCGCCCAAGACTGTCGGTGACGTGTTGGGGTTTGCCGCGCAGATAGTGGCGCGCCGCCGCCGCTAGCTCGAGAAAACGCCCGGAGCGGATGAACTGCAGCGAGCGCACAGCCAGATGCCGATAGACCGCCGCCCGCTGCGCGTGGGCACCCGGCGCGGCGTCCCGCGGCGGCAGCGCGATCGTGCTGTTGGTCGGCAGCGTGCCCACCTCGCCGTTGGCGAGCTGCACTTCCAGCGACAGCGCCATAATGTCAGTGTGCTGCGCCTGCCCGAAAAAGTAGTAGCCGCTGCTCAATGCACGCGGATTGTCCTTGACCGCCTGCGCTACGTCCCTGCGTTCGGTGCCGTAGACCAGCGGGAACTTCTGCTGCGCGCCATCTCTGAACTTGAGCACCACGCGCAGGGCGGCGATTGGCTGAGCATCGTGCAATGCCCACCCGAAAATGAGCAGAGCCCCGTCTTCGTTAATCGCGGAGTGGTCTACCGACCAGCGAAACCTGACGAGGTCGGTCTGCGCGCAGACTTGCTCATTGGCTCGTAAAAGCATCTTTTTTCTCGTGGTGACGACAAGGGCGCACCGTGCACGCGTTCATCGACAGCGACAATTCCTGGAGCTCGACGGCGGACGCGGCCATCCCGGTGGAGTCGTAGTAGCCGATGGCGCCGTCGGCGAATGTATGAATCACGACGGAGCGACGCGGACGTGACATGTCTCGGCGAACCGAGCCAGCATGCAGCAGGTTCTCGTGCCAGATGAGCACCGTGCCTTTTGTGGGCCGATAGACGAACGGCTCGTAACGGGACGTCATGTCCCGCCAGATCGGCACGACCTTCGCGCCGAACTCCGACCAATCGGACTTGACCTTGGTGCAGCCGGCATCGCGCAGATAGACGCGCGGCTCGCGGTGGCTGCCCGGATAAACGACGAGTTCGCCGCTGTCTTCCTGAACGTCCTGCAGCGCGATCCAGATGCCGCACATGTAGCCCGCCGGAAACGGCGTCAAGTGAATCGTGTCCTGGTGCGCCTCCTGCTGGCTGCCGAATACGTACGTGAGTGTCTGGCACGGTCGGGCGCGGCCGTTGAAGATCAAGTCCGCGAATCGCAAATGGCGGCGGTCCAACCACAGCTTGCGCATCTCCGGATAGCTCATGTGCATGTGCTCGATGCGCTGGCTCGTGCCGTACTGGTAGCCGCGATAGTCGGTCTCTACCGCGTGATCGATCTCGCGGTTGACGTGGGCGACGAGCGCATCGTCAATCAGGCCTTCGAGCACCATGAAGCCGTTGTTCACAAAGTCGCGCAGCGCGGCGGCTTCCGTCGCGTCGATCTCGCCTTCGGCAAGCAGGCGCGCGATGTGCGCGTGCGCATCGGGACGATCGAACCACGCCGTCGCGTCGTCGGCGTCATACGGATAAAACGCCGAGTCGCACGAGCCGGGAAATAGCGCGGGCGCATTGCTGTCGGCGAGCAGTTTCGCGACCTGCCGCGCCAGCGCGGAGTCGTTCGCCACGCTGAATTCCGCGCTCGCGCCGCCGTTGCCCCACAACCCTTGCCCCGGCGCACTCACGCTGAGCTCATGCGGACCGTCGTTCAACAAGTGCGTGTGCACGTTGAACTCAATATTCTCGCCCGGACGAAACGTCGCCGACACGGTCCAATCGTCGCGCCCGTCGAGCTTCGCGACGAACACCGTCCCGTCGTCCGCAACCTTTACGCCTTCGATCCGGTACGTCATGATTCCCGCGCTGCCTTGCCCCTGTGATGTTGCTATCAGCTTCATTCTGTGAGCTCTCTCGATCGTTTCTAGGGTCGCTTGTCGTCGCGCCGGCGCTCACGCGAGGCGCCGTTTGATGCCGCTCAGGCCTTCCTGCTTCAGGATTTCCCATGCGCGCTTGGCATAACGGCGCGCTTGCTGCGGGCTGGTGAGCGCGTCTCCAGCGAGACGGCTGATGCGCGGCCAAGGCAAGCATTCCAGACCATTAGGGGTGAAGCCCGCCGTCAGCTGCTGCGTGAGCTGCTGCAGCGATTCGCCGAGTGGGCCGCCATCGACGCCCGGATACTCGAGCTTCGCCTGCCCGTGAATCCACCCGTGGAAGCCGTCGTTCGATGCATCGAACGGATCCGCGAACGCGCGCTGCAGGTCGACGCGTTCGCGATAGATCAGCCGATGCAGCGGCTGGATCTTCTCACCGTTCGAATACGCGCCGTACGCCCAGCGCTGCTGCGTGAGCGGATCCGATGCAAGGGACTGCGTCTGCTTCGCGTACCAGTCGATCAGCACACCGGCCTGCGAGCCGGGCTGGCCATTGATGGCCGCCATCATCCGGTGCGCACCGCTGTCGAAGCCGGTGAAGTGATAGAAGCCGAGCGGCTCACCGTTGACCTTGAAGCCGTCCTTGAAATTGCCGGTGATTTCGCGTGTGCTCAGATTCCACGGCGCGACGTTGTGGCGCGGTGAGCGGATGATCGCGACGTCTGAGAAGAACGCGGGCACGAGGTCGATCCAGCGCTGGTCGGTAAAGAGGCCGTGCGGGATGTCCGCGCGGCAGAAGTGATAGATCCGCTGCTTCCACCATTCGGCAAAGCGCATTCCTTCGGCGCTCGCCGACACGCCGACAAAGCCGAGGTTGTACACGCCATGCTTGAGGCTGCAGATCTCATTGTCGATGACTGCTCGAAGACGCGTTTCCGGCTCGACCTGATGCGGTGTCAGGATCACGTTTGCGTGGTCAAGCGCGTCGAGCAGGTCGTCCACGCGCGAGAACAGCACCATGTCCGGGTCGAAGTACAGCACGCGGCCCACATCGTCGCGCTTGAGCAATTTTTGCAGCAGGAACGGCTTGATCGCGGTCGACAGCTCGACGATGTTGTGGCAGAACGCCCAACCCTTCACGTCGGGAATGACGAGCGTCGACAAAGGGTGGACTTGGTCGAACGGCTCGTTGTCAAGGTCGATGTCTTCCGGCAGTACGTCGGAAAGCGCGAGGTGCAGTTCGATCTCCGGGTGCAGCTCACGCAGCGATTTGAATAGCAGCCGGACCTTCGGGATGTAATTCAGTGCGGCGCTGGTGAAGACGCAGGTCTTTTTGGACATAAGAGAAGCCATTCAAAGGACGGGCTTGTCGCCCTGCCGAACCGAATGGATTTCGGCGATCTGTAAGGATTTCGGGCAAGTTGCGACAGCGGGCACGGCGGCACCGACTGCGGCCTGCGCGCAGCGCAGCTGCTGCGCGAGCGTCTCGATGCACTTCAAACGATCGATCGACAGCTGCTTGACGTCTTCCAGCGCGGCGTCGGTCTGCTCGATGCGCTTTTCGAGCGCGATCTTTTCCGCTAGGCGCTGCATCGACTGCAGCTTGACCTCGTCGAGTGCTGCATCGGTATCGCGCAGGCGTGCGTCGAGCGCGAGGATCTGGTCAAGGCGCTCAAGTGCCGTTGTCTGCACGTCGTCAAACGCGGCCTGCGTGATTTCAAGCCGCGCTTCGAGTTCATGGATGCGCGTGAGCCGTTCGAGTGACGTGCGCTCAAGGCTCGACTTCTGTGCATCCTGCGCCTGCAACTCCGCGCAGACACTGTCCATTTCGCCGCGCAAGCGCGCGACCTGCGCGCGCGCGGCAGCGAGTTCGGTGTAGCTCGTGCGCAATGCCGCTGTGATGTGTTGCAGCGCGGCGTCGGTTTGCTCAATGCGCTTTTCGAGCGCGATTTTCTCCTCGAGGCGCTGCACCGATTGCGCCTTGACCTCGTCGAGTGCTGCGTCGGTATCGCGTAGGCGCGCCTCAAGCGCGAGGATCTGGTCGAGGCGTTCCATCGACGTCTGCTCGAGGCTCGCTTTCTGTGCGTGATGCTTGCGCAGTTCGCCGCAAACGCGATCGAATTCGTTGCGTAGGCTCGTCGCGTTGGCGCGGGCCGTGTCGAGATCGGCATCGCGCTGACGCAACGCCGAGCGCAGTGATTGTTGGCCGATGTCGTAAAGCATCGCCGCGCTCGCATTGTTGCGTGAATGCGTGAGCGACAGCGCCTGCGCGCAGGCCGTCGCGCGATCAACGATCTCGACGGCGTCATTCATCGCGAAGATGAACGGCGCTTCGATATTGCCGAAGAACTCGCACCACGCGGAGCCGATGAGATGGCCGGCCTTCGTTAGGCCGAGGCGCCACCAGTCGCGCGCCGCCGACCGCGTATCGCCAAGCCAAGACAACCTGCCGGCCTGAAAGGCCGCCTCGATGACCTTGGTGCCGAGCGTGGGCGTGATGTGCGCGACGTCGGCCCTCGCGACCGCCGAGAAGTCAGCCAGCGCGCCGCAGCGATCGCCGCGGCGCAGACGCAGACGCGCCCGCGCGTAGGTCAGCGAAACTTGCCAGCGCCGGATGTGCGGATTGTCGGCCGACAGCGCGAGATAGCCGGCGATGACGCCGTCGAGCCGTTCGAGCTGCGTGTCGTGCGCGTGCTCTTCCAGCGCCCGGTAACAGAGAACGGCGAGCGCCGCGCCATGGTCGGCGGTGCCGGACGGGTAGCTATCGCGCACCTGCTCGGCGAGGCGCTTGAGCGCGTCGGCGCGCTGCAGGCGGTACGGAATCTCGACCATCGCGTGAACGAGCCACGGATTGGTATAGTGGCCATCGAAGTCGACCAGATGCGTGGCGCCTTCAAAGCGCCCATGCACGGTCTCGCGATACGGGACGTCGCGGCCCGCCTGCGGCGACTTCATCGCGACCGCGAGCCACCATTCCGCTTCCACACGTCCATTGGCGGGCTCGACGACTTCGAGGACCCGTGGACGCTCGACCCACTGGCAATGCGCATCGACGTGCTTGCAGCCGCTTGCGATCTGCCGCGCCGACTGTTCGATCGTGAAGCCCACCGCCATTTCCTGCGCAAGCCGCTCGTAAGTGTAGACGTGCAGATGATGCGGGTTCGGATCCTCGCCGGTCTCGTCGCTCCAGTCATTCGGCACGCTGACAATTATGCGGCCGCCGGGCCGCAGTACCCGCCCAAACGCTGCGAGCAGCGCGGCGGGCTGTTCCACGTGTTCGAGCGTCTCGAACGAGACGACGACATCGACCGATGCGTCCTCAAAACGACTCAGTGCATCGGGCAGAAAGCCAGCGATGTATTCGGTGTTATCGCTCCCAAAGCACGCCGTGGCGTAGTCGATCGCCCAGCCGCTGCTGTCGATTCCAAAAAAGCGACTTGCCGCAGACAGATAGCGCATCGCGTACGTGCCATAGCCGAGACCGCACGCGGCATCGAGCACCACGTCGTTCGGGCGGACGAACTTCGAGGCCCAGTCATAGCGAATAACGTGCGCATCGGAACGCCGGCCGGCCTCGCGCAGCATGTCCATATGGAGATCACGCTCTTCGAGGAGCCGCGGCATCGGGAAGCGCGCCGCCGCCGCGGCGGGCACCGGCTCGAGCAGTGTCGCGAGTTCGCGCGAGGTTTGCTCGAGCTCGGCATACCCGAATAGGCGATAGTACGCTGGATGCTTGCGGTAACCGTGCACGAAAGCACGCCGCTCGAGGCCCTCGACGGTGCCGAGCGCATCGCTCGCGCAGTGCTGAATGTAGAGGCCCTGCGTGCACGCCAGACGCGCGTCCGACAACAGGCCGAGGAGCGCGTGCTCGGACAGGTTCAGACAGACGAGACAGGATTTCCCCAGGAATTCCGGCGTCCAGGTCGTGCGAGCCACGCAATCCGTTGCGACGTCTTGTTCGAGGACTTCGCTGCCCGCATCGCGCAACAGACTGCGTGCTACCTCGGGCAGCGCGCCGAAGACGATGAATCGGTGTGACCCAAACGCGAGCAGCAGGCGACGGGCGATATCGGAATCACTCAACGCATTCTCCGTTCGCCACCTCTGTCGGTGCGGCAGAGATTGTTACTTGCATGCTCGGGCAGATGTCGCATACGCCGCCGTACCAACGCTCGAATTTGTTCATCGAGACCCGAAAAAACGCACTTTCGTCGACCCAGTGGAGCATGCGCTGATGTCCTGGCACCAACAACGCCTCCTCTGTGACATACGACTGCACTTCGTAATAGCCCTCTCCGAGGCGGCATTCGAAACGCTGGCGAAGCTCGATAATGTCGCCTGGCGCAAACTCGCGGTCCCACGTGCGCGCGGTGCCACGCGGGCGCGTCGGCAGCAGATCTTGGTTAAAGGTCCCCCCCGAATAGATCTTCACGCCTTCCTTGTTTCTGAGGCGCACGCCCAGATTGAGCCCCTTGATCGGCCTATTTACGCGGTACTGCACGCAAACGTCGATTTCGTCGCCGGGATAAAACAGGTTGCGCTGTTCGCCGTTCGCGTCGCAGAGGGAGGTGTTTAACACTTCGACATCGAGATCACCAAACGACATGTCCGAGCTGCGGCTGCGAACCGACACGCCCCGCATTTCGGCCGCGTCAGGCGCCGCGTTCCGCGCTGCCTCCGCAAACGCGCTTACGAGCGCTTCTTCGCGTGCTGGGGTGTGCGCTCCCTCGGCGACGGACGTGGTCGGGTGCACGCGCCGCTTCGCCGAGCTTGACAGGTATTGCAGTACGTCGCGCGCCTGCTGGTTCTCCGCCTCGTGAAGCAAGCGCCGATACTCCCGCACAACTTCCGAAGACGTGCCCATGCAGACGGTCTTGCCACCACTGAGCAGCAGCGCGCGATCGGTCAAGGTGCGCACCGACTCCTGATCGTGCGACACAAAGAGCAGGCTGCCGCCGTCGGACAGGAAGCGCTCGATGCGGGCGTAGCAGCGCTTCTGGAAAAGCGCATCGCCCACGGCAAGCGCCTCATCAACGATGAGGATGTCGGGGTTGAGTTGCATCTGCACGGCGAACGCAAGGCGCACTGTCATCCCGCTCGAATACGTCTTGACCGGGCGATCGATGAAGTCACCGATACCCGCGAACTGCTCGATGTCCGCCAAGCGCTCCAGCACCTCTGCGCGCCGGAAACCCAGCATCGCCGCATTGAAAAAGACGTTCTCGCGCCCCGTGAATTCCGGATTGAAGCCAGAGCCGAGCTCGAAAAGGCCTGCAAGCCGTCCGCACCTTTCAATGCGTCCGGTGGTCGGTTTGAGGATGCCCGCCACCACCTGCAGCAGCGTTGACTTGCCGGCACCGTTCATGCCAAGAATACCGACGCTCTCGCCACGCCTGAGTTCGAACGATACATCGCGCAGCGCCCAGAACAAGCGGCGATACTCCTTGTTCAGCACATGCCGTGGCAACAGGCGTTGAGCTGCCGCCGGCAGGACGCGCTGCATCCAGTGCACGCCGTATTGCCGCAGCCGGTCGGAAGGCGTGGAGTAGATGCGGAAGCACTTGCTAATTCCATCAACACGTACCACAGCGTCAGAGGACATCAGCAAACCCGTCGGAAGTATGCGAGAACCAGATCCAACCCATCCAAGCGGCGCCCCAGCCTACTAGGAGCGCGGTAAGAAAAGCGGCAATGCCGGGAAGGCGCCCCCAGAGCAGCACATCGCGCATCGACTGCACCTGCGCTGCAAGCGGATTCATGGCCGTGAAGCCGCGCAGCGCTTCGGGCACACTGGTTGGCGGGTAAAAGATCGGCGTGAAGAAAAGCGACGCGGTCATGCCGAGCCCCACCAGTTGTGCGACGTCGCGCACGTACACGCCGAGCGAGGCAAGGAACCAGCTGACGCCGAGCGCGACGAAGGCAACCGGCAAGAGCATCAACGGGAAGAGAACAGCAGTGAGCGGAACGTGTCCGACCCACAACCACTCGCCGATGAGCAATATCGCAATACTGATCGAAGAATTGATGCCTGCCGTTAAAACCGTCATCCACGGGAGGATCTCAAGCGGGAAGACTGACTTCTTTACGAGATTGGGTGAACTCGACACCAGCGTCGGCGCACGATTCACGCATTCGGCAAAGAAGTTGAAAACGATCAGGCCAGCAAACAGGACGAGCGGAAAGGGAAAATCGGAAGCGCCAGCCGCGCCCCAGCGCGACTTGAACACCACGCCGAATACATAGGAATAAACGCCCAGCATGGCCAGCGGGAGCAGCACGGCCCAGAGCATCCCGAGGCGGGCCCCCTTGTAGCGAGAGGACAGGTCGCGCTTTGTCATCTCCCATAACAAGTGTCGGCGTCTATCCTGGACAGCAGCAAAGACTTTAAAAGGATGCATTTTGGCGGTGTTGTCAACTTGGAAACGCACGATCGTGACCGACTCCCTGCGCGGCTATCCGGCAGCCGAAGCCGAGTGCCCGGAGCCGGTCAGCGTCAAGCAGGGGTTCGTCAAAGCAGCGGCCCGAGCCGTCCATCGCGCAGGGCAGCCATCGGCTCACACAGGCGCGGCGCATGCAACGCTTTCGCGACGCACCGCGCACGCCGGCCTTCGTCAGGCTTCGGGCCAAACCGGTAGCCCTTCGCCTCCAAACGACATTTGCTGCGCGCAGGGCTTTATCGCCAGCAGCTCGCGCTGCGCTTTGCTCCATGGCAAGCGTTCATCAACGTTCACCGGCATCGAATGTCCTTGATAAAGAATGGTCCTGTCTGTCAAGGGCGGGCAGCGCGTGGTGATGCCGGGTACGGGCTGACGGTCGCATGCCAGGCGAGCCACGGGTACCGGCTTGTCAAAAATCGCGACGTACCTGCGACCGGGCATGGGACGGGGTCCATTTTGCGCATCGCCAGACCGGACACCCTCGGGTGAACACCTGATCTTTGCGGGTGGTGGCCTCGGGAGCCCGGGCTCCCAAACGGAGGGTCAACGAGCGTGAGGAGCACGTCAGCCAAGGAGTTGGGCTCGATAGTCGTCGTCGGCGCAAACCAGGATGCGGCGGTTTTTCAGACCCGTCCTGTAGGGGTTGTCCTGGCGCAGCGGTTCATGACGATGCTCCGCAGAATGGCGGAGTTCTGTGTGGCGTTGTTGGCCCGCACGTGGCACTGACCGGTGTTCTGCTGCGCGGGTGACAAGCGCGGCTAAAGAAGCTCAATGCGCCACTGGCAAGCGCTTACGCCGCCGAGGACGGGAATAAGGTCAGTGACGTGGAGTCGCGCCGCGACCAAGTGGTCGAGAAACTGCGAGCCGCAGCCAGGCACGAAAAAGGGCAACGGCGTGACACCCTCAAGGTCGTCTCACTCCGTTCTGCACGCACTGGCCCGGTGCTGCGAGCGAGATATTGCAACGCACCACGTGGCGCGTCATCAGTCTTTGGTGCCCATCGACCCATCTTCTGGCCAGGAACGAAGCCCCCCTCAATCGCCGACGAGGCCTCACGGTACAGCCCCTCTGCACAGTGCACGCTCCCGCCGTGAACTGGCTGCCCTGATCGGTGTTCACGCTGTCGGGGTGCCCCAGCGGGCGAACGCTTCTGCCAGCGCTTGAACGGCATGCATGGCCTCCAACGTAGCCGCGCGCCAACATCCGTGAAGCGACAAACGGGAACTCCAAACGCAGTTCGTCGATCCGGCGCATCAGTCGTTGGACGACTTTGCCAGCAACTTCTTCAGCCGGGCATTCTCGGCCTCCAACTCCTTCAATCGCTCCGCATTCGGCACGCTCATGCCACCAAACTGTTTTCCGGACGCGGGGCCCGCACGAGGGGTGCCGGCGGACGCCAGACTTGCTGCAAGGGTCTTGCGAATCCGCGCGTCATCCGCACGGCGCCCCCGGGTTGTCGCACACCGGCAAGGCGGGCATCGAGAGGCGGCGCGATGGCCGCCCGTCTTTGCGCGCCCCGCGCTCACCGCCCGCGCCCGCGAGGCGCGCCAGCCGAACACAACGCCCCCACCGCCCCGGCCACGAGCGCGAAGCCGGCGAGCAGCGGCACGCACCGCGGCGCCTTGCGCGCAAGCGCGGGATTCGCCGCAACGAACTCGGCGGCACCGTGATTGAGCGGATCCCCGATCGGCGCCGCCGCAGGGCGTCCAGCGTCGCTCAGCGTCACGGCGTTTGTGTCCATGACGGACTCAAAGTTGAGCCGGGCGATCAGATACGCCTTACCGGCCGCGTCCGTGCTCGCCTGCTCCCGCCTGACGGCCGGCGTCTGGCCCACCTGCGCCAAACGCCGCACGAGCCCATCCCCGTCGTGTCGCAACTCGCCCAGCCACGCTGCGCGCGCGGTGGCGGTGGATGGGCACCAAGCATTGACCCTTCAATGGGGGCAACATTTGGTGAAAATCAACAGGCCCGCCGCGTTAAGGCTTGTGCGCCTCGATCCATGTTTTGGCCAGAGAACACGCCATGTCAATGGCCAACGACGCTTCTCGGTGGACCCCGCCGTGAAGTGTCTGCGCCGTCTCCTCCCGCGAAAGACCGGCAGTGATGGCCGTTATCCGAGCCGTGGCGCGAAAGCCGCCGCCGGTGGCCGGCAGCGCCGTGCAGAGCACCCGGAAGCCTCGGTAAGCGAAGGACAATACCATAGCCATTTGTAATGTTCCTCATCGCCCGGCAGAACGCCAGCGCCGCGCTGTCTCGATTGGCCGCATGCAACTCTCATGCCACTGGACAAAAGCGGCGCGCGTCGCGCCCGGTGTGACCGAGGGCGAGAGGGGCGGTAGGTGCGTGGCACGCCGACTTGCTCCCGCGCCAAGCAAAAGCTCACGCCGCGATGCCCTTCTAGCAGGCTGTTGAAATACCTCCCGCACGTGTCATCCAGCCGGGAGGGGTAAACGTTGAAACGAAGAACCGAACAACACCGAGACAGAAACGATGCGCGGAGCGGACAGCTACACCGAGTCGATGTTCACAGTGACGACGCTGGATAACTTTGTGCCAGCGAACCACCCGTTGCGGCCGATTCGGAACTGGCTGAACGACGCGCTCAAGCGCATGGACCCCGTGTTTAGGCGCATGTACGAGAGCGACGCGAAAGGCGGCCGGCCAAGCATCGCACCTGAGAAGCTCATTCGTGCGCTGTTGCTGCAAGTGCTGTATTCAATTCGCAGCGAACGCATGCTGATGGAGCAAATCTCCTACAACATGCTGTTCCGCTGGTTCGTCGGCTTGGCGATGGACGATGCCGTGTGGGACCACTCGACGTTCAGTAAGAACCGCGAGCGCTTGCTGGTTCACGACGTCATCGTCAGTTTGTTTAACGAAACGGTTGAGACTGCGCACGCGCGTGGCCACCTCTCGGGCGAGCATTTCAGCGTGGACGGCACGCTGATTCAGGCTTGGGCGGGACACAAGAGCTTCGTGCGCAAAGACAAATCAGACGACGACACACCGCCTGAGGGCGGCAGTCGCCAGCGCGAGAACTGGCACGGCGAGAAACGCAGCAACGAGACGCATGAATCGAGCACGGACAGCGAGGCGCGCTTGTTTCGCAAGAGTCGCGGCACCGGCGCGGTGCTTTGCTATTTGGGGCATGTGCTGACCGATAACCGGCATGGCCTGGTTGTCAACGCCCAGGTCACGCAGGCGAGCGGCACGGCCGAGCGCGACGCTGCGACCCATATGCTCGCCGATGCGGCGTTTCTTGCCGACAGCCCCATCACCGTTGGCGCTGACAAGAACTACGACACGGCAGGCTTTGTGGCGTCGTGCCGCGAAAATCGTGTCACGCCGCATGTGGCGCAAAACGACGGCCGAGCCGGCGGCTCGGCAATCGACGGGCGCACAACGCGTTGGCCCGGTTACGCCATCAGTCAGCGCAAGCGCAAGTGCATCGAGCAGGTCTTTGGCTGGGGCAAGACGGTAGGCCGAATTCGGCAAGCGATGTATCGCGGCCGCGAGCGAATCGAACAGCTCTTTGTGTTGACGCAGGCGGCCTATAACCTGACTCGCATGCGTACGCTCGCTGCGAAGGCGGCATAGGGGCGCAAATTGGCGAGACGATGGCATTGGGTTCACTCGAATTAGGGACGCGCAGCATTAAATCGTCAAGAACCGAACCGACACATCGCCACATCCGAAGGCCCCGCCGCACATCGGCGAGGGGTATTTCAACAGCCTGCTAGGTGTTATTTGTGCATTTTGAGGCCTATTGCCCGGTTTGCGGGGGAGCGGCCGGGACGATGGTGTAAACACTGGGCGGAATCCTCATCCCCCTGTCGTTGCCAATGCCCTTGGTTTATTAAGGAGTTGGCCCCGGCAATCGCATGCGTCGATCAGCGCTACGGTGTTTGGGGCAGTATCGAAGCACGCCAACAATATTAAAAAACACGGCGCGTGCCCCCTGGCAAAGGACTTGGACGGAGGGACGTGCGGTCAACGCCTAACACTCGCCACGTTGAGCGTCACGCGAGAGGGTCTCGGGCACGTCGGGAAACGCCTTTATTGCGAAGCGCTCACCCGGCGCGGCGACGCGTTTCCTGTTTTCCGTTGGCTGCGAGCGAACGCGGCATCGCCGCCGGCGCGCACACGCACGCGCTCAGCCCCCTCGAAGTTCGGGAAACACGGCGCTCAGCGAACGCGCCAAGGAGAAGTCGGGGATGGTTCGAGGGCGGGAGAAAGTGCCTCAACGACGCACGCTGGCGATGGGGCCTGCCACCCGACGCGGCGGGATTCACGGCCCGCTTCACGGCCCGCTTGGCGTGTGCCGCGTACGACTGGGAACTAGCCGTGGGGGCGCGCCAGACGCGAGCTTATCGCGCGACGAAAGCGAGGGATGACCCCAGCATAGGTCGCTCGGGTCGGAGGCCCGCCATGGCGCGAGGAAAAACGCGCCAAATCGGGTAAGAATTCCACGGCCTATCAAGGCCATCAAGCGGGGGCATACGGATACCGCGCGATGAGAAATACTTCTGGCTCGGCGTAAAGGCTCGAGGAGTACCGTCTTGATGGGAGGCGAGTCTGTGGGTACTTTTGCGTCCACCAAATGAAATGGTGGGCGCAAAAGTGGACAAGGTTTTGAGTGTGGGAGTTAAAGTCAAATCTGGTGTACGGGGCGTGAGCAAGATTAGGCGGCCAGGGGCTGCTGAGCCGGTGTGCTGTCGGTCACCGGCTCTCCATCCTTGAACGTCATCCCGTCAAGCATCGTCGCGATCTTTTCGGGGGCGCGGATGCGCCGCCACGAGTCTTCGGCCGACTCGATCAGCTTGAATGCCAGGCCGAGGAACGTCGCGCGCGAGACGCAGTTACGCGTGCGCTTGGTGCGGTGACGCACCGTCGCGAAGGTCGATTCAATCGGATTCGTCGTGCGCAGATGCTGCCAGTGTTCGGCCGGGAAATCGTAAAATGCCAGCAGCTCGTCGCGATCTTGCGTCAGCTTTTCGACCACCTTCGGATACTTTGCCGAGTGGGTATCAACGAAGTGATTGAAGGCAACCAGCGCTTCGGCACGCGTGGCGGCCATCCAAATGTCCTGCATCGCCTTTTTGGCGCGGGCCTGCTGCGATTTCGGCAGCGCGTTGAGCACGTTGCCCATCTTGTGGAACCAGCAGCGCTGATGCTTGGTCTGCGGGAACACTTCTTCCATCGCTGCCCAGAATCCCATCGCACCATCTCCGCAAGCCAGCAGCGGCCCTGACTGCAGACCGCGCTTTTTCAGATCGAGCAGCAGTTCGGCCCACGACGCCTTCGATTCCCGATACCCGTCACTGATCGCCACACGCTCTTTCGTTCCGTCCGGTTTGACACCAATGATCACCAACAGGCACTGGCCGTCGGAATCGTCGCTGCGCACGCCGGTGTGAATGCCGTCAGCCCACCAGTACACCCAGCGCGCCAACGACAACTCACGCTGATTCCACTGAGCATGCTCATCGGCCCATTGCGCCTTCAGACGACTCACCACATTTGGCGACAGGCCGCTGACCTGGCCGCCCAGCATGATGCCCATGGCTTCGCTCATGTCGCCCGTCGAGATGCCTCGCAGGTACAGCCACGGTAGTGCGGCCGACACGCGTGCGGATTTGCGAACGTACGGCGGCACGACCGCCGAATTGAAGCGGATGCCCGAACCCGAGCGATCACGCACCTTCGGTACCCGAACCGGCACCGGACCGATGGCCGTGACGACTTCGCGCTCTGGTAGGTAGCCGTTGCGCACCACGGCACGCCGACCGTCGATCGACCTCACGTTGCTGTACTGTTCAAGCATGCTCGCCAGTTCCGCTTCGACTGCCTGCTCGATGATCTGCCGCGCGCCTTGCTGGATCAGTTCATCGAGCGCGCTCTTCGTTTGTGCTTTTCTGCCGTTCGTTTCTTTCATAATCTTCTTCATGGTGGTCGGGGCCGGCTCGCGCCGGCTTTGCTCGGTGTGCCTTCGACAAGCAACATTCTCAGCTAAACCGCCACCGCCTTCTCATATTTCCCAAAGCACCCCGTACACCAGATTCGACAATAGCTCTGAGTGTGGCTGTGGAAGCGGTACCTTACCGACGAGCGAATTTCTCAATGGAGTTCAAGCGCGCAACGGTTGAGGCAACGTTAAGGCCAGGTGCGTCGGTTGCTTTGACGGCGCGCAAGGCAGGCATCAACGCCAACTTGTTATTCAAATGGCGCCGGCATTATCTGGCTGGCGCTTACGGTGATGTCACGCCTGAGCTTGTTACTCGCCAGAGTTCTGCGGCTTCGGTGACCGAGTTTGTTCCCGTGACGATCACGAAGGCTCTCGTTGGTATCCCCACGCCGTCGGCAGACCAAGCAGTCCCGACCTCACGATGTTCATTGCGGCACGAGGGGAAGATCGAGTTGGTGATGCGTGGCGGCACAATGCGCTTCGATGGTCCGCTGAGTTTGGAGTTACTGCGCGAGTTGATCTCGGAGCTACGCACATGATCGGGTTGCCCTCGAACACGCGGGTGTGGATTGCCGCTGGCGTCACGGATATGCGCTGCGGCTTTAATAGCTGTCAACGCCGGTTTAAATCTGACCCACCGGGGATGCGGACAAAATCTTGGACTACTTTGAAGGTAGTCCATGTATTCATACCAAGAACGCGTTCGGGCGGTCGAGCTGTACCTGAAACTCGGGAAGCGCAGCAAAGCGACCATTCGCCAGTTGGGTTACCCGACGAAGAATTCTCTCAAGGCGTGGTGTAACGAATTCGAGAAGATTGGCGATCTGCAGAGGGGGTATGTTCGCGTAAAGCCGAAGTACTCAGAAGAACAGAAGAACGTAGGGTAATGCCCCCTGAAATCCACCGCTAGGAGAAGTAGAATTTTCTCGTTAAGAGGGAGTTCTGCAGATGAAGAAGTCGAGATTCACGGACAGCCAGATACTGGAGGCGCTCAAGCGCGCGGAGGCTGGGCTGGCGGTGCCGGAGCTGTGCCGAGAACTGGGCATCAGTTCGGCAACGTTTTATAAGTGGCGCTCGAAGTACGGCGGCATGGACGCGTCGATGATGTCGCGCATGAAGGAGCTGGAGGCGGAGAATACCCGGCTTCGCAAGATGTACATCGAGGAGAAGCTCAAGGCTGAGATTGCCTCGGAGGCCCTGCAAAAAAAGTTCTGAAGCCATCTCGTCGGCGCGAGATGGCAAAGCAAGTTGTGCAACAGCGGCGCGTGTCAATTCGTGTGGCGTGCGCGGTGCTCGGCATCAGCGAGTCGTGCTACCGGTACGCGGCGAAGTTGAACACGGAGAACGAAGAGATTGCCGACTGGCTACTGCGTATTACGGGCTGCCATCGCAACTGGGGTTTTCTGCTGTGCTACTTCTACCTGCGTAATGTGAAGGGATTCGGCTGGAACCACAAGCGCATTTACCGGATTTACCGGGAGCTGGAGCTGAACCTGCGCATCAAGCCGAAAAAGCGGCTGGTGCGCGAAACGCCGCAGCCGCTATCGGTACCGGAGGCCATCAATGAAGTGTGGTCGATGGACTTCATGCATGACCAACTGGTTGACGGGCGCAGTATCCGGACGCTGAACGTGATTGATGATTTCAACCGCGAGGCGCTGGGCATCGAGGTGGATTTCTCGTTGCCATCCGAGCGGGTGATTCGCACGCTGAAGCAGCATATGGAATGGCGAGGCAAGCCGAAGGTCATCCGGTGCGACAACGGCCCGGAATATTTGAGTGCGGCCATCGTGACATGGACGCAGAAGCAAGGCATCCGGCTGGAATACATCGAGCCGGGCAAGCCGCAGCAGAATGCGTATATCGAACGGTTCAACCGGACTGCGCGATACGAATGGCTGTCGCAGTACCTGTGGGAGGACCTGGAGCAGGTTCGCGAAGCGGCGGCCGACTGGATGTGGATTTACAATCACGAGCGCCCGAATATGGCATTGGGCGGTTTTACCCCGAAGCAGCGGCTTGCCATGGTCGCTTAGTTTCTACTTCTGCTGACCGTGGAAAACGGGGGCATTACCGTAGCACTCGAGCATTACGTCAACCACGGGCGCTGCTTCGCCTTCACCCTCAGGACATTGGGCTATCCCTGTCGCCAGATACTAACGGAGTGGGTTCGCGAGCGCTATCCGGAAACCAGGAAATGCGTGGTTGGCAAGGCCGGTCGACCAACTGCTTCATTGGTGTCCAAGCAGGCTGCGGTGTACGAACTGTGCACACGGGAAGGAAGTGCAGAGGCGGTGGCCCGAAAGCTGGACGTCGACAGGGTGACGCTGTACAACTGGAAGAACCAGTTACTCGGCCGAGAGGCTCCTGCATCCATGAAACGCGACAAAGGCTCGCCCGCAGAGACAGATCGGGACGAACTGGAACGGCAGGTCGAAGCGCTCCAGCGCAAAATTCGCAATCTGCAGCTTGAACAGGACCTGTTGAAGAAGGCGAATGAACTCCTAAAAAAAGACCTGGGCGTCGACCTGCAACTCCTGAGCAACCGGGAGAAGACGACGCTGGTTGACGCCCTGAGAGAGCAGTACGTTTTGGCTGAGCTGCTTGAGCAGCTGGACTTGGCGCGCAGCTCCTATTTCTACCATCGGTCGCCCATGCGGGTTGCCGACAAATATGCCGAAGTTCGTCGTACCGTTGCGGAAATCTTCGAGGACAATCACCGATCCTACGGCTATCGTCGGGTGCAGGCAGCGCTCAGCAGACAACGCGTGTTTCTATCGGAGAAAGTCGTGCGTCGCCTCATGAAACAAGGCGGCCTCTACGCGGCGAGGCCCAAGCGGCGCCGATATCGTTCTTATGTCGGGGAAATTAGCCCTGCCCCAGATAACATCATCAATCGCGATTTCCACGCTACTGGAGTTGACCCTGTAAAACCGGACACACCATCACACTAAGGTTGCTGAATCCATCGAGCGCCGGAACTCGCGAGGCGAGCGGTATTTCAGCGCGCTATGGGGGTGCTTCTCGTTGTAATGCTCAAATGCAATGGCCAGATTGTGAGCAGCGGTTGCAGCATCCGGCTTCGGCATGAAGGCGACGTAGTCGCGCTTCATCGTTTTCACGAAGCTCTCGGCCATGCCGTTACTTTGCGGACTGCACACGGGCGTGGTCAATGGCTTTAGTCCGATGTTCATCGCAAACCGGCGCGTATCGTCAGCCGTATAGCCCGAACCATTGTCGCTCAGCCACTCGATTTCGGACGGCGTATGCACCTCGTTGCCGAACCGATTTTCCACTGCGGCCAGCATCACGTCGCGCACAATGTCGCCGCTGTGGCCTGCTGTCGTCGCCGCCCAGCTCATCGCTTCTCGGTCGCAGCAATCCAGCGCAAACGTCACACGCAGCGGCTCGCCGTTGTCGCAGCGGAACTCGAAGCCGTCCGAGCACCATCGCTGATTGCTGCGCGCGACGGCCACTTTGCCATCATGTCGACGGTGGGCTCGCGGCGCAATCGGTCGGCGCTGCGTCAGCAGCCCATGCGTTCGCATGATGCGATAAATGCGCTTGGCATTGAACGGCGCCAGTCCAACTGCAACGCGCTCGTTGCGCAACGTGCCCCAAACCCGCCGGTAGCCATAGCTGGGCAAATCGCCGACGACACGGCGGATTTCCTCGACTACAGTTTCGTCGTCGGTCGGCCTTGATTGCCGGCCATCGCGCCACGTCGCCGGACGCGACAGTCGTGCCGATACGTTCGAGCGCGACACGCCGAGAACTTCACAGACCAGTTTCACTGGCCGTCCTCCGGCAGCAAGGGCGAGTGCGCTATCCATTTTTTTGCTCGGCTGTATTCAACTGCTTCCCGGAGAATCTCGTTCTCCATTGTTTTTTTGCCGAGCATCCGTTGCAGCTCGCGAATCTGCTTGAGCGCATCAGCCAACTCCGATGCCGGAACCACTTCTTCGCCAGCCTTGACCGCTGACAGGCTACCGTCCTGGTACAGCTTGCGCCAGTGGAATAGCTGGTTCGGGTTCACGCCGTAATGGCGCGCGACCATTGAAACCGATTTTCCCGGTTCGAAACTCTCGCGAACCATCGACAGTTTCTGCTCCGCCGTCCAGCGACGCCGGCGCTCTGGGCCCGTCAACACTTCCATCACTTCCTGCTTGGTGTTAGTCAAAAACACAGTCTTATGCCTACCCGTTATTGTAAGTGGGTCGCTGTGTCCGGTGTTTCATGGGGCCGCTCCAGCTACCGCCCCCAACGAAAAGTGGCTGACGGATATCTCCGAGTTCCAGATCCCGGCCGGGAAGGTATATCTATCGCCGATGATCGACTGCTTCGATGGCATGGTAGTCAGTTGGTCGATTGGCACAAGCCCCGACGCCGAGCTCGTGAATACCATGTTAGATGCGGCTATCGAGACCGTGACCGAGGACGATGAGAAGCCGATCGTACATTCCGATCGGGGTGGCCACTACCGTTGGCCTGGCTGGCTATCGCGAGTTGCAAAGGCTAATCTGATCCGATCCATGTCGCGTAAAGCCTGCTCACCAGACAATGCGGCCTGTGAGGGATTCTTCGGAAGGCTGAAGACCGAAATGTTCTATCCAGGGGACTGGCGTTCGACGACCATCGTGCAATTCGTAGAGGCACTGAACGCCTACATTCGCTGGTACAACGAAAAGCGGATCAAGGGCTCCCTTGGCTATCTCAGCCCCATCGAGTACCGTGAAAGCCTCGGGTTAACGACGTAAAACAGTCCAAGAAAATAGCCGCATCCCCCAAGGGTCAGTTCTTGGTGCACATCAACACGCCCGAGCCGTCTCGCGTGAGCGTCCTGGGCCGATCCACAGCACCTGCCTGCTGATCGGATCGACGACTACCGTCGCGTACCGATGCCCTTTATGCAGGGCGAACTCGTCCATCGCTAAATACTCGATCCTGGACCAATCCGGTTCGCGCACTGACGCTCGGAGCCGGGCCTTGTCCAGCGTCTTGACGGTATGCCAACCCAGCTCGAAGAACCTCGCCACCGCCTGCACGTTGCTCGATTGCAGCAATTGGCTGCAGGCCGCCGCAAGCCGATCCGTCACCCGCTGGTAGCGACCCAGCCAAGTAAGCCGCTCCAGGCGCGGGCCACCGCATTGCTCACACAACAAGCGCCGGCGTGGAACATGAAGAACAACCCGGTACTCAAATAACGGCAGATCTCGCACCCGGCGCACCGTGGTCTCATGGACCTGGCGACATCGTGCGCCGCACTGCTCGCACAGCATCACCTTGGCGGTTGGCTTCAAATAGATCGACAGCGTGCGCCCTGTGCCCTCGGGCCACTCCACGCGTTCGACGGCATAGCCCTGCCAGCCTCCCAGCGACTCCAGCAGCTTGCGATCCAGCATCTCCACGCACTCCTGATGGCAAATTCCTGCCATCAAGAGTACGAAAACTTGTCAAATCCCTCCACGCTATTGCGCGATGAACCTATTATTTTTCATAAGCGATAAGCGAGAGACTTGCATGGCATTTAGCACCATACAAATGGATAACTACGAAGTGGGAGCGAGAGAGGAATCGTGTCGAGACGACAAACGATGCGCACCTTGAAACGGTGCGATCAGATCGGGAGCGCAAAGCTCCGCGAGGATGCGATTCAAGCAAAGGGCCGGTGTACCGGCCCTTGAATTACTTTATTGCGGGCTGATATTTGCTGCCTGCAAACCCTTCGGGCCACGCTTGGTCTCGTACCTCACCTTCTGATTCTCTGCGAGCGTTTTGAAACCCTCGCCTCGAACTTCGGAGAAGTGAGCGAACAGATCGTCGCCGCCTGCATCCGGCGTAATGAAGCCAAAGCCCTTGCTATCGTTGAACCACTTAACAGTACCGGTTTCCATGACAATTCCTTGAAATAAACGTAATAAGCTCGTTGCGGAGCGCAAAAAATTTCAAGGAGGAGGAGAGGACAGCGAATACCGCGCAGAGGAGAGGACGCAGAAAAATGATGATCAGCAATCGAGCTTCTTGAATCTTTCAGCGCCGACAATACATTGATAAGCTGGTACTGTCAAGGCGTTTCGTGGAGCGCTACTGCGAGGTCTACCGTGTGTGTCAGACCGAGCATCGCCATAGCTGCGTGCTGGATGGGACCCGAACAACGTGTTGCCACTCGCGACCCCACTCAGCGTAGTCCTCTGAATGGGGAACGGGCTGACCATCCTATTAAAACCCGGCCGAAGCCGGGTGAGCTAAGAATTTATCCGTAAATTATGTTGACGCTCAGCGGCACCTTGCGGAAGGCGATGATGGCGGCGGCAAGATGGTTTAGAGCGACGAAACTGTGTTCGAGTTTTTCGTATCGGACGAGCAGTTTGCGAAAGCGGTTGAACCAGCTATGACAGACTTCAACCACCCAGCGCCTGGCCTTTTTGTTCGGATCGCGCCGCTTGAGGTCGGCCTCCTTCCGACGATCGACGACATGGGGAATGTAATCGTGCTCGTCGATGATGCGAAGACACTCGGCGCTTCGGTAACCTGCATCCGCGCACAGGTGCTTGCTGCGACGATGCGGGGGATTCGGGCGCTTGACCATGATGGCGCCGAGGACCTCATCGAGTCGCTTGCCGTCATTGACGTTGGCCCCGGTGACGATGAGCGACAACGGGACGCCACGCCCGTCGACCAGAAGATGGCGTTTGCTTCCATTTTTTTCCCCGATCCGTCGGGTTCGGGCCGACAGCTTCTTGTGCCAGGGGAGCCTTCATCATCGCCCCGTCGACGCGTTGCCAGCGCCAGGCGATGCCCTCCATCTCGTCGTATTCGGCCAGGCCCGCCTCCCACAGTGCCGCGAAGAAGCCCGCTGCCTCCCATTCGAGAAAGCGTTTGTGGATGGCGCTGGCACTACCAAAACGCTCTTTCGGCAACGCCTTCCATTGGCAGCCCGTGCGCAGTACATACACAATGGCTTCAAACACCTGGCGAGCCGGCTCCGGCGGTCGTCCCGCGCCCGGCCTGCGCAGGTACTTTTTCTCTGGTGAGGGCGCACGTTGCGGAATCAGTGGCTCCACCCGCTGCCAGAACTCAGCGGTCACCTCCCACGATTCGACTCGCTTCTTGGTCAAGCCTTCGCTCCAACGCCGCACTCGCTTGCGGCTCCGAACGAAGTATACCTTTATTTACGGATAAGTGCTAATACTACAGCCGTAGATTATTAAGGTAGAATTTCGTCAACAAAAAAGCTCGTGGACAGAATGGTTTCTAAGGCAAGACAGTGGCAACGAGAACTGGAGAGTGCACACAGTCGCCTCGCAACGCTATTCAAGCGCCCAGAACCCAGGGCGCGATCGTTGGCGTACCTGAAGGGGTTGCTTAGCGGCGTAGAACGAAAGAACGGATGGCAGTTGGCGGAGTTCATCGGAGAAGCAACCCCAGATGGTGTGCAGCACCTGCTGGAGCGGGCGCAATGGGATGCTGATGAAGCCAGAGATGTTCTGCGTGAGTATGTCATAGAGCATATTGGCGATCCAGAGGCCGTATTGATCGTCGATGAAACGGGCTTTATCAAGAAGGGGCAGCATTCGGCCGGGGTGAAACGACAGTACAGCGGCACCGCCGGACGCATCGAGAACAGTCAGATTGGGGTGTTCTTGAATTACGCCGGTCATGGCGGCTCGGCGTTTATCGACCGGGAGTTGTATCTTCCTCAGGAATGGGCAGAGGATGCAGCACGCAGGCATGGCGCTGGAATTCCTGCATCGGTTGAGTTTTCAACCAAACCGCAAATTGCGCGGCGCATGATCGAGCGTGCGTTGGATGCTGGCCTGCCGTGTCGTTGGGTGACCGCGGACGCGGTCTACGGGGGAGATCGGCGTCTGCGGGTATGGCTGGAATCCCGTGATCAAGCGTTCATACTTGCGGTGGCAAAGGATGAGCCGCTCTGGTGGCAAGGACCCAGATACGTACGTGCCGACGCCATTGCTCGGGCTCAACCGACACGGGCCTGGAAGCGACTGTCTGCGGGTCAAGGAGCCAAAGGTGAGCGTTTGTATGACTGGGCACTTGTCCCCTTGTGGCGTTTGCAGATGAGTGCCGAGGAAAAGCGCTGGGGCCACTATTTATTGGTTCGACGCTCGCTTGACGAAACGCCTGAGTACGCTTTTTACGTGGTTTATGCACCGCGCCGAAAGGCAACACGGCAGACGTTGGTTCGGGTTGCTGGCCGACGATGGGAAATCGAAATCGGCTTCGAAGCTACCAAGGGGGAATGCGGCCTGGACCACTACGAAGTGCGCAAATGGCACGGATGGTATCGGCACATCACCTTGTCGCTACTGGCTCACGCGGTGCTTGTGGTGCTTCGCAGCAAAGTCAAAAAAAAATCCTGAAGACATGATTGCGCTGAGCGTACCGGAGTTGCGCCGTCTGCTATCAAGATTGCTTTGGCATGGAATCCATTCGATTGGACATATTTTGGGCTGGTCAGCATGGCGGCGGCGCCATCAACTTCGTGCCCAAGTCTGCCACTACAGGCGGCGTGGGTGTTTCCAGCCCCTCCACAATCTACGGCTGTAGTACTAAGCAGCACCATTAATTGCTCCAGCGTCGGCGCGTCCGGCGAGTCGTTGCGGTAGTCGGCCAGCAAACGCGGCGAGACGTTCGCGAGTTTCAGGCGTCGCTGCACGACCAGCGGGGACACGCCGAAAACAGCGGCAATGTCTTCCACGGGACGACCTTCTTTAACCAATGCGGCGAAGGCGACGAACTGGTCGGCCGGGTGCATGGCCTCGCGCTGCACGTTCTCGGCAAGGCTTACGGTACGGGCCGACGCATCGGCGACGAGCAGGCACGGCACTTTGTGATCGGCGGGGATGGGCTTTTTCTTCGCCAGCAGCTTTGACGCGCTCAGGCGGCGATCGCCCGCGACGACTTCGTAGGGCTTGCCGTCGGCAGCGGCAAACACGGTAAGGTTTTTGCAGCAGGCTAACGCGCGAAATACCCGCGGCCAACTTGGGAATCGACAGGCGCGGTGTCGTGCGTACGTTGCGCCTGGACCGGCCCGAGCGCAGCCGGGACAGCGGAACCAGCATCAGGTGCTGGGTTGGGTCGGCTGCCTTCAAGTAGTCTCTGGCGGCCTGCGCACTGGCGTCCTCAGGCGTCTTGTCGATGCTCCCTGCCAACAGGGGGCTGCCTGCCCGCTGGAAGTACAAGTGGCCAGCCAGACAATACGCGTCGGCCTGCGCGAAGTATTGGCCGTCGGCGTGGGCGAAGTAGTTGGAAAACGCGTTATCACCCTGACGGTTCTCAAGGCTTTGCAGCAGCGCCTCCTGCCCAGTGGGCGTGAGACGCACGGCCAGTGTCCTGAGGACGTCGTCGCGGTCGGGCTCAATCCACTGTGTCGTCTGGTTCCGTTGCGCGGCGAAGTCACACAGCATCAGGGAGGCGAGCGCGCGCCCGACCCCCTCGGGATCCATGCCGTCAAAGGTCTCAGGGGGAAAGATCGTCAGCGCCGACGCCTGCAGCCCCTCATGAGCGGCGTTGACCATTGCCTTACGACGGAAGTCGACCGTAGCCAGTATCGCGCCAAGCGCCTCGGCGCACCCGCGCGGGACTTGACCGGCGTATCCAGTGGTCGGGGCCGATCCCGTCGGGGGGAGCTGCGAAAAGTGCATCGAAAGGGCCTCGGACATACAGGAGCGAAACCCATGGATACCATCGTCAGCCGCGCTGGGCTTGCGGATTCTGACCAAAACATGTGGCAACGGAGAAGCGCGTTCGCGGGATCGGTGAAACCGGCAGGGCGCTCATGACCCCATACGGGCAGAAAGCCCCGGATATCCGGCATGCCGTAGCGCCCGCCGCGTAGAACTGCGTCGAACCGCGGCTTGGAGTAATGTTAATCGTTAGCTGAGAACGCTTTTTATCATGAACGCCCTGCCTCGGCCGCTCGGGCGTGGCGGGGGTCGAAGTGGCCATCCCGCGGCTTTGCCTTGAAATGGCCCGCGTCATGAGATACAATGTATCTCAACACATCTCGCTAGGAGTCCATCATGGCGGCAACCACCACTATGGTTCACGTGCGCGTGGACGAGAACATCAAGGTGCAGGCGGCGGAAACGCTGGCCGCGATGGGCCTGACCGTTTCCGATGCGATCCGCGTGTTCCTGACCCGTGTTGTCGCTGACCAGGAATTGCCGTTCGCGCTCAAGGCGCCCAACGCCACCACCCGCGCCGCCCTTGCAGAGGCCGACGAGCTTATCAAGAACCGCCGCGCTCGCTTTGCCACCGCTGACGCGTTGCTAAATGCCCTCGAAGAAGCCAACCGCAAGTAAGCGGGCGAAGCTGCCTCGCGCTTCGGATTACACCCGGGACTTCCTCAAGGATTGGCAGCGTCTGTCTCACTCCGGTCGGTACGACATGAACCGACTGAAAGAAGCCATGACGCTGCTAATCGCCAACGACGGGCCACTGCCGCCCGAATGGCTCGATCACCCGCTCACGGGGGACTGGACAGGCCATCGTGAGTGCCATATCGGTGGCGACTTCCTACTGATCTACACACTCGACGACGCGGGCAAGAGCGGCTTGGTGGTGTTCGTGCGCAGCGGCACCCACGCCGAGCTTTTCTCGTAAGCCTGCGCCTGACCACGCCATCCCCTCCCCTGCTGCCGTACCATCCCAGGCCGTGTCTAGCTCAGGCAACCCATGTTCTGCGCTCGCCATGCTCACGGCGGAATACATCCCTCTGTTGACGAGGCGTGCGGCCTCTTGGGGGTGCCCTCAAGAAACGGATTTTTACGTACGTTAGCGGCGAGCTGAGACCACAGCTCGTCCTGACGGCCTGAAAAGATCCTTACTCCCCCTGACCGGCCGCCTGGCATCCTGTCCTGTCGCGCGTGCAATGTCTGACACAATCGTGTACACAGGGGTAGGCCGTACTGGATTCGAACCAGTGACCAACGGATTAAAAGTCCGCTGCTCTACCAGCTGAGCTAACGGCCCGGTTCGCCCCGATATCCATCCCCTACCGGCGATTTTCTTTGCCCCTAGCCGATATCGATGGTGCGGCTCGCGGATCTCGACGGCTCCGATTTCGGTACGGTCAACGTGAGCACGCCGTTGTCGAACTTTGCCAGGGCGTGATCAGGGTCGGCATTTTCCGGCATCGGGATCGTGCGCACGAAGCTTCCATAGGCGCGCTCAAGCCGGTAGCAGCCGTCTTCCTCGCTGTGCACGTCCTGCTTTTTCTCGCCGCGCAATACGAGCGCCCCATCCTCCACGGTGACGTTCAGATCCTCCCGCTCCATTCCGGGCAGTTCGACGGTTACGCGCAGCACCTGCCCCTCATCGACCACGTCGATGCGTGGCTGGAAGCGCGATGAACTGAAATCGCCAAACCATCGTTCGAGCGCACCACGGCCTGCAAACGGGTCATGAAAGAACTCCTCCACTGCACGCCACGGGTCGCGCGAGAAAAGTCGTGGAATGTCAGGCCACGAGGCACGCCACTGTTCGCTCGGTGGGGGACTTTCCGGGCTGTCCGCATCGGACTTGCGCCCCGCGCCACGAAGGAACTTGAAGGGGTTCCACTTCTTCAGGTCTGTGTTCATCATATCCTCCTCTACGGTCTGGCAGGGGGGGGATATTGAAGCCGCGACTCCGCCGCCTACCGACACTTAACGTCCCGCATCCGGGCCTCCCCGGTCGGATGGTGGCGGTCAGACGACCACCACCGGTTTTCTCCCTGTCATTGCTGCCCGCGTGCTGACTTCAGTTCGTACGCACTTCGATCCGGCGCGGACGGGCTTCGTCGCGGCGCGGTATGGTCAGCTTCAGCACGCCGTCCTTCAGGTTTGCGTCGATTTTCGTTGCGTCGAAGTCGGCCCCAAGAGAGAACGCCCGCGCGAAGTGAGGTTGGCGAATCTCCGCGTGTTGCAGGCGCAGCCCCGCCGGCGTGGGCACGACCGCCTCGGCCTCGATGTACAGGGTGCCATCGTGCACCTTCACATCGAGCCGGTCCTTTGTCACGCCGGGCAGATCTGCCCACAGGGTGACGCCCTGGCTATCCTCGAAGATGTCCACGGGCGGCGTTAGCGTGATCCGACGTTGCGACTGGTCGTCTTCGCGACGGGCCACCGCCGTTTCATCTTTCCTGGCAAGTTCTGTCGTGTCGTTCATGATGTCCTCCTCAGTTCTGCGACAGGTTTCATTGAACGGTGATGGCTCGCGGTTTTGATGTTTCCCGCTTGCCAATGCTCACGGTCAGGCAGCCATTGCTGTACTGCGCCGTGACCTTGTCGGGGTCCGCATGCTGTGGCAGTTCAATGACGCGCCTGAAAGCGCCGACGAACCGTTCCTGCGCATAGGTACGGGCGTCGTCGCTGGCCGCGTCCGGCTGTGCGGTCTGGCGCTCGCCGCTGATGGTCAGCAGCCCCTTGTCGATCGATACGTCGAGGTTTTTGGGATCGACACCCGGCGCGAACGCGACGACCTCGATAGAGTCGTCAGTCGAGCCGATGTTGACCTGCGGGAAGGCACCGAAGCGCCCGGAACGGATGCTGGAAGGGAAACCGCCGAAGAGGCTCGCCATCTGCCGTTGCAGACGGTCGAACTCGCCGAAAAGGTCGGTCCCGAAGTAGAGATCGCTCATGGTCATTTCCTCCTTCAAAACCAGCAGGAAGACGAACCGGCCTACGCGCTCCAGTCCGTCTGCCGTGCTGCGGGCAAACAAATCGAAACACGCAGCGCGCCGGACTGCTGGCGCGACTGCCTGAGCGGCATTCAAGATAGGATCTTGCGCGGAAATTTCAAGGGGTATTGTGATTTTCTGTTCTTGAATTCGGATGGCCAAATCCCTATCTTCACGACGCTCCTGACGGACCATGCGAGGACACCATGGAATTCGAATACGATTGGCTGACCCTTGGCCAGCACCGAATCCGGTTGCGCTCAACAAAGGGTTTCCCGACCGAGACGATGCACACGGCGGTTGAAGTAATCCGACTGGCGATCGACAGCAACATGAGCGCCCGTGCGCGGCTGGTTGAAGTGGTATTGCGGCAGGAATCCGCTTACGAGATTGCGGTTGGCACCACCTTCGCCGAGGACCGGCTATGCGCGCCGCAGCTGGAAGCGGCGATCGCGACGGTGCTCGGCCTGCAACTGGCGCAAATCAACATTGTTGTGACCGTCGTTACGCAGGAGGAGGTCGACCTGCACTTCGGTGTATACGAAAGGATGCTAGCGGAAAAGCTTGGCGTGGTGCCGCCGATCCAGTGACGCGCGCGGTAAGCATTGGAGCAGTGGATCGGCAAGAGGTCGATTGTCGGCGAGGCAGGCCGGCCCCCGTCCCGTGGCGAGCGTCGTGGGTCGGCTCACGGCCTTTGTCCGCAGGCAGTTGTCAGATTGAAGCATACCCTAACCTGATGTCAGGCTAGACCGTCAGATTCGTCAGGATAGGGCCGTCCTGACAATTGTTTGACGCGGAGTCGCCGAAGTCATAGATTTCAGGCTGACACCTTCGTCGGAAATTCGCCATGAACGGTCAGCGGGTCGGATACGTGCGGGTCAGCTCGTTCGAGCAGAACGCCGAGCGCCAGCTCGACGGCGTCGTGCTTGATCGCACCTTTACCGACTGGGCGTCGGGGAAAGACACGAAGCGGCCGCAGCTCGACGCAATGATGACGTTCGTGCGCAGCGGCGACACGATAGTCGTGCATAGCATGGACCGGCTCGCGCGGAATCTGGACGACCTGCGCCATGTCGTGCAGGCGCTGACCCAACGCGGCGTGCGCATCGAGTTCTCCAAGGAATGCTTGACGTTCACGGGCGAGGACTCGCCGATGGCGAATCTGATGTTATCGGTCATGGGGGCATTCACCGAATTCGAACGTGCGCTGATTCGCGAACGCCAGCGTGAGGGTATCGCCCTGGCGCAGCAACGCGGCGCCTATCGCGGTCGTAAGCCGGCTTTGTCCGACGCGCAGGTTGCCGACCTTCGCCGTCGCGTGGATGCCGGCGAACGCAAAGCCCAGATCGCTCGTGAATTTGGTGTTAGCCGCGAAACGCTGTATCAGTACCTTCGCTCGACGAGGTGAACTATGCCCCGCCGGGAACTGCTCACCGCTGCTCAGCGATTCCAGCTGTTCACTTTCCCGGAAGACGAAAGCGAACTGATTCGCCTGGCCACGTTGTCGGCGGAGGACTTCGCGTTCGTACGCCAGCATCGAGGTGGCCACAACCGGCTCGGCATTGCGGTGCTGATGATTTACCTGCGCTTTCCGGGTCGGGTACTGGGGCCGGCCGAAAAGCCGCATGCTCCGATCATCGGTATCGTCGCTGCACAATTGGGTGTCACACCGGCGGTGTGGGACGTGTACGCGACGCGTGACGAAACGCGCCGCGAACATCTGCAGGAACTCCTGGCCAGGCTGGGCCTGGCGCAATTCGGCCGACAGCACTATCGCGCGCTGGTCGAATTGCTCTTGCCGGTTGCGATGCAGACCACACAGGGCATCGTGCTTGCGCAGGCCGCCGTGGACGAACTTCGACGCCAGCGCGTACTGTTGCCGCCGGTGGCTGCGCTCGAAAAACTGTGTGCCACCGTGGCCACCCGCGCGCAGCGCGAAGTGTTCCGGCTGCTGACCGCGCCGTTGACGGTTGAACAGCGCACATCACTCGATCGGCTTCTGTCGTTGCTGTCCGATCGGCCCGTTAGCAGACTGGCCTGGTTACGGCAATCGCCCGGCGAGCCGAGCGCAAAAGCCGTGCTGGCTCATATCGAGCGCTTGCGGGCCATTCGGGCACTGGCTTTGCCGCCGGGCATTGGCCGCGATGTCCATCAGAACCGGCTACTGCGTCTAGCGCGTGAAGGTGGACAAACTGCGGTCTACCAGATCGAAGAATATGAAACTGATCGGCGTCACGCCACGCTGGTCGCGATTCTGCTCGACACGGTCGCGACGCTAACCGATGAAATTCTCAACCTGCATGATCGCCTGATCGGATCGTTCTTCACCAAGGCCAAGCACAAGTATGAAAAGCGCTTCGCGGCCGAGGGAAAAGCCGTCAATGACAAGGTGCGTCTTTATGCGAAAGTCGGTGCAGCACTGATCGCTGCAAAGGAAACCGGCGACGATCCGTTTCGGGCGATCGAGGCCATCGTGCCGTGGGAGACGTTTGCCGCAAGTGTGCGAGAAGCGGAACAGCTTGCGCGTGAAGCGGAATTCGATTCGACGGCACTGCTCGTTGACCACTACACGCAGTTGCGACGCTATTCTCCGACTTTCCTCGACACCTTCGATTTCCGGGCGGCGCCCGCCCGGCAGGATCTGATGGATGCGATCGGGACATTGCGTGCGATGAATCATGCCGCGTCCGCAAGGTGCCTGCCGACGCACCGAAAGGCTTCGTCAAGCCGCGTTGGGAGCGGTTCGTGTTCAAGGATGGTGGCATCGATCGGAAGTTCTACGAACTCGCGGCTATGAGCGAGCTGAAGAACGCGCTTCGCTCGGGTGATGTATCGGTAATCGGCAGCCGCCAGTTCAAGGATTTCGGTGAATATCTGATGCCGCGCGCGATGTTCGACGAACAGCAGCGGGAAAGCCGGCTCGGGCTGGCGATTGACACGTCGGCAACACGCTATCTTGACGACAGGATCGAGCGCTTGCGCGAAGCACTCGATGAAACTGCACGGCTCGCGGCGGCTGGCGTTTTGCCGGACGTCGAACTGAACGACAAGGGGCTCAAGATCACGTCACTGGATGACGCGACGCCGGCGGAGGCAGACACTCTTACGCAGCAGGCCTATGACCTGATGCCCCGCGTGAAGATCACGGATCTGTTGCTCGAGGTCGATCAGTGGACCGATTTCACGCGGAACTTCACGCACCTGAAAAGCGAGGCTGAGCCGCCGGACCGGACGCTACTACTGACTGCCATTCTCGCTGACGCATTCAACCTTGGCCTCGAAAAAATGGCCGACGCCTGTCCTGGCACGAGCGCCGCAAAACTATCATGGCTGGTAGCCTGGTATATCCGCGACGAAACCTACCAGAAAGGGCTGGCTGAGCTGGTCAACTATCAGCATGGCTTGCCCTTCGCCGCGTACTGGGGCGAAGGCACCACCTCTTCGTCAGATGGTCAGCGATTCCGTGCCGGTGGCCACGGCCAAGCTGCAGGATATCGGAACGCGAAATATGGCACCGAACCAGGCGTACTGTTCTATACGCATATCTCCGATCAGTACGCGCCGTTCCACACCAAGGTTATCAATTCCCCCGTGCGGGACGCCACGCATGTGCTTGACGGCTTGCTGTATCACGAGTCTGAGTTGCGCATCGAGGAACACTATACGGACACTGCAGGCTTCACCGATCACGTGTTTGGGCTGTGCCCCTTCCTTGGCTTCGAGTTCGCGCCACGCATCGCGGATCTGGCGGACAAGAACCTGTATGTGCCCGGCAAGCCGGGCGACTGGCCGGCGCTGTCGTCGCTGATCGGCGGCTCGATCAGCCGGAAACTGATCGAACGGGAATTCCCGGAGGCAGTTCGCCTGGCTGCATCCATCCAGCAAGGTACGGTGACAGCTTCGCTCATCCTGCGCAAGCTGAGCGCGTATCCCCGGCAGAATGGTCTGGCTGCCGGCTTGCGCGAGCTCGGTCGCATCGAACGTACACTGTTCACGCTAAAGTGGCTCCAGGATCCGGCGCTGCGTCGGCGCGTGTCCGCCGGGCTGAACAAGGGCGAGGCCCGAAACTCTCTGGCGCGGGCGGTGTTCTTCTATCGTCTAGGTGAGATACGGGACCGTTCGTATGAGAACCAGCGCTACCGGGCCAGCGGCCTGAATCTGGTTGTGGCTGCGATCACGCTGTGGAACACAGTGTATCTGGAACGTTCAATTGCCGCCTTGCGGCAGCAGCGCGAGGTCGACGAGAGTCTGATCCCGCACGTCGCGCCGCTCGGCTGGAATCACATCAACCTGACCGGCGACTACGTATGGCATGCCAACAAACGTGTTGCCAAGGGGCGCTTCAGACCGCTGCGCGCCGCAAAATCGACCACGGCGAAGTCTTAGCGTACGAAAAAATCCGTTTCTTGAGGGCACCCCTACGCGAACTTACGGATAACGTGACAGTGCCCCTCTTAGGTATACGCAGCGCTGGCGGCAGGCTCACTTCTTCTCGAATCAGTCCGCACGACAGGAGCACGTCGCCCACTTCGTGCGGGGTCCGGCTAAGGAATGTGAAGACAGACGCTGAAACACCTGCCCGATTAACTACCAAACACCTTGTCCATATCGGCCGCGCGCCGGCGTTTCTCCGGATGCAGGTATTTCGAGGTGGTGGCGATGCTCGCGTGCCCCATCAGCTGTTGCACGACTTCGAGGGCCGCGCCGTGTTCGAGCGCGTGCGTACCGAAGGTGTGACGCAGCCAGTGCGGTGTGGCGCGGCTCAGCATCGCCACCGTCCCGGCCGCGTCGGCCTGCTGCTGCGCAATTGTGCGCGCAGCGCCCCGATAGCCCTGCTCAATGACTTGACGCAAGGCGCCGGGCGTGAGCGGCGCGTGCAGCGACATGCCACGCTTCACTGGTTTTTCTACTATCGTTTCCTGTTCCTCCTTTGCTGTCGTCCCGCCATTCGCTGCGCTGGCGGCGGCCTGTGTGCGCGGCGGACGGACTCCCGGCAGACGCCCGATCAGTGCGACCCCGGCCAGCGCCGGCTCGGCCACGATCTGCCGTAACGTGCTGCCCTGCGCGGCAGCAATGCCTCGCCCGTTCAGGTGCGCCTCGATGCGCCGCACGAGCGATCCGGCCAGCTCGACCTCACGACGTCTGCGGCCCTTGCCCAGGACGGACAGGCTCCAAAGCACCGTACCACCGCTGCCGCCACGGTCACTGGACAGTACCGTACAGCGCAGATCGCCGACTGTGGCGCGCGCCAACTCCGCGAGCCGCAGCCCGGTGGTGCGCGCGAGTTGCAGCGCAAACAGCGTGCGCTCGGCCGACGCATCGTGAATGGCGCGTGGGCGCCAGTACGCCTCGAGCGCGTCCCACACCCCATCGGTGAGCACCCGCTCGACGTGCAGCGTGTCAAAGGCATCGCCGCGCGGCCTCGCCATCAGCGCAAACGGGTTAAAGCGCAGGTACTGCGCCGCGCACAGCCACGAACACATGCGCCTTAATACCGTCATCGACAGACGCACGCTCGGCTCCTCAAGCGGCTTGGAGAACGGTCGCCAAGCGCGGGTAAAGCGGGCGGTGCCGCGCGGCACAATCCAGTGTGCAGGCGGGTCCGCGAGAAAGGCACGATACGCAGTGCAGTCTTCCACGGTCATCGCGGCAAGGGGCCGCTGGCGCACGAACGCCAGCCAGTTCAGCAGCCGCTCGGCGTGCTGTCGGTAGGACTGGACCGTCGTCGGACTCAGCCCCGCCGCCATCGCGGCAAGCCACGCTTTGACCGCCTCGACGTCGCTGCCCGCGCGGGTCTGCCGCTCGGGCGCCATCGCGGCGACCCGGGGGGCCGGGGCACCGATCGGCACCATTGCGCCCCTACTCGCGGTGCCGTCGATGCCGTCCAGGCCGTCGGCAACGGTCTGCCGCTCTGGCCAGGGCGACGCGTCGCCGGCCAGCGCGCTCGTGACATCCCCGCTTGCCGGGTGCGCGCGGGCGAAATCGGGCCATACCAGCCACTCCAGCGGTGCTACGCCATCGACTTGCTGGCGTGCGGCGCGACGTGCTTCGTGGGTCAGCTGGCGACGCGGCGTGAGCGCATATGCTGGCAGCGTGCGCTTCAGAGCATCAGCGTGATCCGCGAGCCATTGCTGCAGACGCTTTGCGCCGGTCTCGCCCAGGCCGCGCACGCGCGTGTACCAGCGTGGGCCGCGGTGGGTGATGACGTCGAACAGATCGGCCAAATCGATGATGCCGGCGTGCTCGAGGCGGCGCGCGAGCGCCGGGTGAAACCAGCCCGCGCAGTGATGGTGCTGCGCCGGTGCCACCGCCAGCAGCGTCTGTAGCGCACGCAGTGCGGCAACCTGACGGCGCCGCAGGCGCTCATTGCGCTCGGCACGCCGGTCCGGTTTCGCCTCGGGGTGATGCTCGGCAAACAGCTCGAGCAGTTCGCGCTGACTGTAGAAGCCATTCGGATCGTGCTCTTCGGCGAACTCGTCGAGGCTCGGACGGCGCGCGCTCACCGCCTGCGGCGTTGTCGTTGCCGCTGCCGTTGCCGAGCCGCCGCTCGCGGAGGCATCGGTCACCAGCACCAGCTGCTCGGGTGCGATCGCCAGCAACCGTGCCGCACGGTAGTCCTGCGCGCGCCGGGCCCCGGCAATCAACCGTGCCTGAATCCACAGCAGCGTCGAGCGCGCCATGCGCAGATCGAGCCCGGTTTCGAGATACTGGTCGGCGAGCTTGTCGAGCGGCAAACGCTCAAGGTAGCCGCGGAAGAACGCGAAGTGGTCGATCCCCAGATGTTCGCGCCGCTCCCACTCGGCGCGCGTCCGTGCCCTGCCCCGCACCGCCCGCGACACACACTCACTGTCGGGCGCCTTGGCCGCTGACGCCGGCGCTGCACGCGACGCCACATCGGTGACGTCGGCCACCGCCGGGTTGTCGTTCTGCTTCCCGCCTGCGGGCTGCGTCATGGTGGGTCGCCAAAGCCCAAGGCTTCGTTAAGTGGTTGATCTGCCGGGATTTTAGATCAGAGGTAAAGCAAAACGCCAGAATAAAAGCAGAAAAACCACACTATAGAGTAGTGTAGTACTGTAAATGCATGGCTGAGAACCATTCTTATTGAACGCGCGCAGGCACCCCTCCACGACGGGCCGCGCTGGCGGCACCGTCTCCCCCCGCCGCGCCAGCTTTCCTGCCCCGGTTAGACGTGGCAGGAAGAAGGGCCGTGTAACGGAAACGCGTAAATTCCGCTTGCCAAAATGTACCTCTTTGGGCACAAATGGAAAATGGATCCCACGCTAAAACCCTCTCTACTGGATTGCTTCGGCGAAGAAGGATTTGAAGGCGATGCCCGCCGACATTCAGGACACGTTCGACTACGCATTGCACCTGGCACAGTTCGGTGACATCCACGTCGACGCAAAGGTGCTAAAAGGCTTCGGCTCGGCCGGCGTCATTGAGATGGTCGAGCCGTGACGAACACGGCACGTACCGCGCTGTCTATACCGTGAAATTTGGCAATGCGGTCTATGTCCTACATTGCTTCCAAAAGAAATCAATGAAAGGCATTGCAACGCCGAAACCTGATATGGACTTGATCCGTGATCGCCTGCGCGCGGCTGAGCATCACGCTAAAGGAGCCAATGATGGAGATTGAGAAATCCACGGGCAATATTTATGCTGACATCGGCGCGGGCGACGCTGATGAAATGCTCGTCAAAGCTCAATTGGTGTCCAAAATCGCGGAAATCATCGCCGCGCGCGATTGGACGCAGCAACAAGCCGCAACCGTTCTCGGCATCCCTCGGCCGAAGCTGTCGAATATACTTCGTGGCCAGTTTCGCGGGGTCAGCGAAGCGCGACTCATGGAATGCTTGGCAGCGCTCGGGCGCGACATACAAATTGCCGTCGGCCCTGCCCGGGCAACCGCAGGAAGCATCGAAGTCGTGTTTGCCTGACTGAAGCCAACGAGCTTTCGAATGCAAACCGCGGATTTCTCAGCAGATAGTGCCGGAGTTGAGAGCAAGGCGTCAGCAACGTTTTGTCGCAATAGGCCGACGCTCAAGGATAATGTGAAGATGGGGGACGGGGTGCTTCACAGATCCTTGCTCGGTTCACGCGTAGCCGTGTACAGGGGGAGGGAGGCGAGCGAGGGGGCGCGGACCGTAAAATGCGGCAGCGCTGGCCTTAACTTGTCTGCCGTCAGCTCCAGCCCGCGCATTTAAGTCCACCGCGACGTCGCCGAGCACAGTTTTTCCCTCGTGACCTCGCACCGCACGGCCCTGTATCAGACCGCCAAGGTAGGTCATATGGTCGTGGCTAGGTCGGCAGGCTGTTTGGATATGAATCTGAGCCTGCCAGTCTTCGGCCAATCGTGCGCAAACACGCCAATCGATCTCGTCAGTGGTTTTCGCCCATTCTAAAAACGCTGGCCACTCCTCATGGCCCTTTTTCGTTTTATTCAAATTTTGGTACCAAGGAATCCCTGGCACTGGGCAATTGTAGCTTGGCATTCGTTCAGGAAAAGGAATAATTCCCCGTGCTTTATACAAAGATGAATCTGGATGTTGAAAGAATCTATCCAGAACCATCATTCTTTCCTCAAAGGTATAATCGTTATTTTTCTTGACAAGATTGATGCCTTTCCTTGCGTTAATATCGTCAGCAAGTTTTTTTCCCTTGCCCTTGTATTTGTCGGCGCGGAAATACCCGTCTGGGTGCTTTAATGTGCCGCCCGGCCCCGGTTCCAAGCCTTGATGCGTGATCAATGTTTGCGTGGACTCCGACCAGTAAGCTCGCCGCCAGAATATTTCTTTTGCGTGGGCTTCCATGGCGTCGATGGTCATGCCATTCTTCGCGTACTCTCCGAACATATCATCTAAAGCATTTGGCCGATCCGGTCTTCTATAAGGCTGCAGCACTCGAGGATCGTCATGATTGCCGAAAATGTAAATAACACCGCAGTCATGCATCTTCTCACGTATTGAGAAATCCACATCTTTATTTAAAGAATAACGATCGTGGCAAACATCGCCAACAAATATGAGTTCCGTGACGCCTCGGCGGAAATCCAGATGGTTTTCCAGATCCGCAAGGTCTTTTTGATAATCTTCATTTGTCTGAAAATCCTTGAGCGGAGTACCTTCAGCGTTAATCTGCGCCGCCGCTGCAGCTTCTGCCTTAAGAAGGCGGCATAGCAGTGCCCGGCCTGCATCGGTTTTTAGGTGGATCACGCCGGCCTGAATGCCAAGCAAAATCGCGCGCAGTGTACTGCCGTCAGTATCGCCGCTCACGATGATCTTGGGTGGGGCAACGCTGCCCGGGGGCTTGTCAACGTCAGGGATATCGAGCAGTGAGTCAAAACAGGTTAAAGCTTGTTGATCATCTTTTAAAGCCGCTTTAATACCCACCATGGTGCACTCGGCTTCCGCGCGAATCATCGCGGTTCTCATGGTTTCCAGCTGGGACTCAATTTCCGCAACATTTTGGTACTTGTTCGCGCGAGCCATCGCCCAGCCCTGCCCGATGACGCTTGCCACGAGCGTGCTCGCCGCCCCCGCTTTGGCCACGCCCAGTATTGCCGCGCCTGGCGCCAAATAGGGTGCAGCGGTGAAGACAGCTACGCCGACCAATATGCCCAATAGGATACCCAGCTTCCCGAGTAACCTCTCCGCCACGCCTGGCGCCAGCGTGTCTTTTCTGGTCTGTACTTCTTGTCGCACATCCTCTACAGATGCCGCCACGCTCGCCAGGGAGGTGACTAGGGCGTCGCGTTTCACCGCAGGTTGCGTGCACTGTGCTTTCAACTCGGCGATTGTTTCGTTACAACGACGCAATCCTCCGCAATCAAAATCGTTTTTCACAGACCGATTGATGTCATCCTCCAACGCAACCAGCGCTTCCGATAACGTGTCGAGTGCGTTGGTGTACTGTGGGTCGATGACGAGGTCGTTCGGCTCTGTGGACGCGGGGCCCGCAGGGCTTTTCGTTAATCTCGGGCTGATGAGTTCTCCCAAAGTTGGCATAACGGCGAGACTCCTCGAGGTGAGTGGCTTGAGCGGGGAGAACGCGCGAATGGAGGCGTCCCGGCGTTTTTACGGTCACGCGGTGCTTGACGGTTTGCCATCATTTTCCGCGTGCAAAGCAAGGCCGACATCAGGTGAACGCCTGAAGAGATGGTCGAGAATAGCGACAAGATATTGAGGGGGCGCGTCGCTAAGCCCGCCCGGAGCAGTAACGGGTTGGCGTACATGTGCTCGCCGTTTCGATGCGCTGCGGCGTTGACGCACGTGATTCAGCTCGCGACACGGTTGGGCTGCGCGCGGCGCGAAGCGCTCGCCCAAATTTCGCATAGCCGACCCGATAGTGACGTCGGCCGGGCACCGCGGGGCGTCGCCCCCGCACAGCCGTCCAATGGACGATCGTGGCCTATTCGGCATCGCAGTCACCGACGAGCAGCGGCCAGTAGTTTCGGGTCCTGCAAATCGTCTGTTGAGGATAATTTTTCATCAATGGGCGAACGGCACGGCCTGCCGGTCCGAGGCAGGCCATCGGAGGTGCCCTACTGGGGGCGACTGTCTACCGATCTCCGCTACCCGCCCGACGACGCGGGCAAAAGCGGCTCGCGGGTGGGTCCGCGGCGGGCCTCACGCTCAGCGCGTCTCGCGAGCCGACCCACAAAACCGCGATCTGCGGCCCCAATGGATTAAATTTAGCTCTGTCTATAACTCGGGTTATGACATGGGCCACTTTTGCGCGCGAACTCGCGCCCAAAAAAATTACCTGCCGCCCGCGTTTGCGCTCGTTTGCCCTGCGGCCGCGCTCGAGACGACGGCGAGGCGTGGGTTTGCGAGGGTCGGGGGGCGACACGGCGCACGGCGCACGGCGCACGGCGCACGGCGCGGGGGCGTCGCCAGGGCGTCTTGGGTGATCCCCGGGGGGCGTCACCCTGTATCGCGCCGTCCCGCCCGCTGCCCCACGCCTGGCGCTGCCCTCCCCGTCGGCCCTCCCCTTCTCCATGTGCCAAGGGCTAAGGACCAAACGCTGCCGGCACTCGAGCCCCGGCGACGGCAACCCTTCGCCCCACCGACACTCATCAATCGGGGAGGCCAGGAAAAACTAGCCCAAAAGACTTGCACTTGTTAGTATCTTCCTCGAGTCGGGAGTGCCGTGAAGTTGCGACGCGTTGGACGATTGCTCCACCTGGCTTACCCAATATATGACGGGCTGCTTCGGCAGCCCGTTTTCGTTTCCATATGGGGTGGGAATGTATCTGACGTATCTGGACGAGTCGGGATCGCCTGGCGATTTGAACACCCCCTTCTTTGTGCTCACGGGTGTCTCTGTATTCGAACGGCAGACCCATTGGCTCGAGCGCGAGCTGGATGCAATTGCCGAGCCTTTCGAACGGCGCGCTGGCCGCGAATTAAAGTTGCATGCCGCGCCGATGAAAGCGGGCAAGGAAGGCTGGGAGTTGTTTTCTTCGAGCGAACGCGCCCAGGCTGCTGCGGATGTCGTGAGAGTCCTCGTCAACACTCGCCCAAAACTGAATGTCTTCGCGGCCGTCGTCGAGCAGAGCCAGATGCTTCATACCGTCGACATCCTCCCGTACTGTTACGAAGTCCTGGCATCGAAGTTCGATGATTATCTCGCGCTTAAATACCAGCGCGAGCGTGACCCCCAACGAGGTTTATTCGTTCTCGACCAGAAGCGCGCGACGGAAGAAAAGGCAATGCAGTCGCTTCACCACACGTTCAAACACGTGGGTCACGCCACCGGGAAGCTGCGAAACTTTGCAGAAGTCCCCATGTTTGTCGATTCAACATCGACGCGACTGATACAACTCGCGGATAGCATCGCCTATTGGATCTTTCGCCATTACGCGCGATTGGACAATTGGGCATGGCCAACGATTCAGCCCTGTTTCGCGTCATTGGGCAATGGGCGCACCGGCCTGCATCAAGTGCTCGACCCCGCCACGCCCGGCCGTTTGGCCACTGCAGCACCGCCACGATACCCGATGCCACCGGCGATTCCGGGATCTGCGGGGCAGGCGCTTGTTCCTGCCCCGTCATTAGCAGCGCCGGCCGCTCGTCTCAGTCCAGGCGCGTTGGTCATTCCTTAATCCACTTCATCGGAAGCGTTACCCGACATCGTGTGCCGGCTGGCTTGTCCGAGCGCCCGATGATCGGCGCCTGCCTGAGGCGCTTGTTCAGCGTCGACTTCGTGCGGAGCAATGAGTCGACATACGAACCCCTTAACGTAAAAATCCGGTCTCCACGTCGGCGAATCCGCCCGCGGTATTCGGATCAGGCTCGTGGGTGGCGCCTAAGTCGTTGACGCCGGATTGCGAGAGGAGGTCGGCCCCTTGTTGGTTAACCGGTTGGGCCTTTGCATTTATCGAGCCTGCGTTAGGCCGGTGCGAGCACACGAGCGCGTTGCGCGAGGGCGCTGGCTTGCCGGCGACGTCGCGCTTATCGCGCCGTTAGCGGGTGGCCGGCACGGCCGGGCGCTTACGGCAGGCCTGCTCTTTGCGGTGAATCTGCGAGAGGTTGTAGCAGAGAGCCTGGGTGGTTCGGAAAGGCGGGATCGAGGGATGTGGTTTTCGTACCGATTTTGGATACGCGCCGAAGGCGCGCTGTTCGTCCGGCGATGCCCACCGCCCTACCCCAGGCATCTCCTGCGCTGATGGACGGAACCTCACGCGCGGATCGATGGGACGATGAGCCGGTTCCGCGCCCGGAGCCCCTGCGTGGGGCGGCCCGGGACCTCGCGTCGGTTGCCAAGCTCCCAGGGGGCTTCGACCGGCGTCGAGCCCTTCGCGGCCCCGCCGAGCTCATGCAGCCGGGGCGCAACGACGCCATGACACACCATGCTGTCGTCTCGCCCGCAGGGTAAAGGCCCGCGTGCTCTGCCCGGCAGGCACGCGTTCGCGGCCGCTACCATTGTTAAGCACATCGTTGTACCCGGCCGTTACACCGGGGATCGTGCGGGCAGCTTGCGCATTGCGCGCAACGCAGCGAGCGCCTCGGCGGCCGTGCTTGTCAACAAGCGGACCTGGTCGTGCTTTCCGAGCCCGGGACGGACCTCATGCACCCGCGTCACCGCGCCCGGCGACGTGGGTAATGCGGGTGGTGCGGGTAACGCCAACGGCCACGCACGGGACGGCTCGCGGCTCGCACACTGGTTCGGAACGAGCGACACGCCCCCGGTCTTCGCGGCGATCTCGCGGTCGCGCAGAGCGGTTGCGGCGTCGCGCAACTGCGCAAGCTCGCGAGCCGTGACCGGGCGCAGCGTGCGTTGCGTCACCGACTGCATGAACGCGACCTGCCAGCTCGCCACGCTGCGGCGCACGACCCCTTCGGCGAGGTCCGTGATGGCCAGCGTGCGACCTCCGTCGTCGACCGCGTACTGACGCAGCCCTGCGGCGTCGACGAAGATTTTCCCCATCGCCCCGCGCACAAACGCCTCGGCGCTGCGCTTTTCCGCGGCAACGACCTCCGCCCGGGCTTTCTCGGCGGCTTTGGCGCGCAGGGCGAAGCCGAAGTCCACTGGCGAGGCGAGCAGCTTGCGCAGATAGTTGATCGGGCGGGCCGCCTTGGCGAGATGAGGCCAAGTGGCCTCGACGACCTCGGACAGGCGCTTGCCCTGCTCCCGCGCCTCGCGCATCAGCCTGAAAATCAAATAGTCATGAAAACCCAAGGGGCGCAGACGCTCGAGATCACGGGGGAGCTGGCCTGGTTGTCTCTTTTGCAAAGAGGTAGGGGAAAGATCCTTAGATATAGCACCGTCTGCCACATTGGCATTCCGTACTTGAAAACGTGGGGCCGCTTGGGGCCGAACGTCAGCGGGCGCCGGAGATGCTGCGGCATTCTCGGAAGTTTGCGGCTCATCGGCTGGGACGCTGGCCTCGCCGAACTCGATGAGACCCAGAAGGATCGCGGCACGCGCTGACAGGTGTAAATATGCGCGGCCAAACAGGCCATGCGAGATGTAGCGGCGTTGGGTCGGGCGCTCGATCAGGCCGGCGGCTTCGAGATCGGTGAGACTGCGGTAAAAGGTCCGCTCGGATTGCATGGCACGCTGGCTCAGCAGTTCACGACGCGCGTAGATTTCGCCGTAGGGCTTTTTGGCGTCAACGGTACGGGCGAGGGCGGCGAGAACAGCGCGGGCGCGCGCAGGGATCCCGTCGAGTCGACTGGCGCGGTGCACGGCGCGCAGGATCACCCAGGGCAGATTGGTGTTGTCAGACTCAAGTGGGATGTCTTTTTCGAAGGCGTGCAAAGACCCCACGCCAGCAACGCAGTGTCGCGCGATAACCATAGCAGCGTCATCCATATGGAAATGGATTTTCTATTGCTTGACTGTCGGCTTCGATGCGCTACACTCAGGTCTGTCTGTAGGATGTTCCCGATTTGCCGTCGGGGAGTTGTAGCGCAAGGAAGGGCAGCAAGCCCTGTTTTCTCAAAAGCCTTCGGTTTGCCGCCGAGGGCTTTTGTTTTTGGGTTTTACCCGCTCAGATCGATGGGTTCAAGATAATCTCCTGGGCGATACCAATGACTTCAAACTTTGAAGCCGTTGAATTTAAAGGATTTATTTTTCCGCTTCAGCGTGACCGGTGCCTTCGGCGCCGAAGCTGGACGTTTGGGTCCGTCGCTCTAAAACTTCTTGGACGACCTTCATCACTGCCTGAGCCTCGGCCTCCGATTGAAAGTCCAGTCGCACGACTTTGGCGGTTCTCCGGATTTGGCAATAGTTGCTACGTCCGGCCTTGATCTTCACGATCTCGGCGATGGGACGCGCGGCCGGCTGCGGGGATGAGCCAGCTTCCGCCAACGCGACAGCCCGCTTCTGATCGACCTCCCCCCTAGCAAGTTGCTCGATCGCCGCGACGACCCTCTCGCCCTTGCCGGCTCGCGTAAGCTTGGCAAAGGTGGTGGCCGCGTCGCTGCCGAGCAGCGTGGGCGATGCGCGAAGCATCTCCAGCACGGGGACGGGGAGATCGCGAAACGCCATGAGATAGGAAATGGTCGATTCGGGCTTGCCCGAACGTTCAGCAATCTGCGCCTGCGTAATCCCAGGAAATTGGTTTTGGAGTTCGGTAAAGCCCAAATATTTTTCAAAGTCGGTGAGCGGGGCCTGAAACAAGTTCGCATAAAACGCCGCGACCGTGGGATTTTCGATGGTGTTCTTGCGCAGTACCCCACGAATCGTGGGGCGCTCCAGTTCTCGATAAGCATCGGAGCGGTGATGGCCGGACACGAGCTCAAACTCGCCGTCCGCACGAATATCGACCACGATCGGCTGGTTTAGCTCGTTGACACGCAGGTTTTCACGTAAATCCCGATAATCCTGCGCACTCATGTACCGACGGCGGCCGGGGACCTCATGAAGCTTGTTTAAGGGGATATCTATTCCGCTGTTGCCATCCCGCGTGGCCTGTTCGAGTTCCGCCTCCAGCGCGGCAATTTTGCGTTGGTACTCCTGCGCTTCGAGCCGGAACGCGCCCAATTGCGCCGGCATTGTTGCAAGCGGTCGGTTCACGGGCGTCTCGCGGCGATCGGCCACGGTGGTTTGTGCCTTTTGCACCGAGCCGCTCGTTTTCGCGCGCATGCGCTCTTCAAATTTGCTTGCCATGACTTACTCCGACTCGAGACGGAAAACTTGACTCTGTAGAGCCTCAGTCCAGATGTCTTCGATCTGTTCTTCGATTTCATCGACCATACTGTCAAACGCATCCACCGTACGGTTGAACAGTGCGGCGCCCCCCTCGTAGGTACGGGACTCCAAGTCGTAAAGCGTCTTGAACTCAGCCATTGCTTTCTTTACGACGTTGCTTTCGAACAGCTCGGTGCGCCCGAGGAGTTCGGGGTACGTCTCCTGAATCCACGCGCTGACAATATTGGTGGAGGGAATATCTTTTCGCACCTTGGAGAGAAAAATCTTAATGAAACCGAACGTCTTTTTGACGTCCCGCTCGCTTGCCAAACTCTGGAAAAGGTCCGCGAACTGGCGGAAAAACGCCACGCTCGACGCGTAATCCAGCGTCTCAGGGGGGAGCGGGACAACGATCCCGTCGGCGGACAAAAAACAATTTGTCGCTAGATACGCCAGAGACGGGGGGGTGTCAAATACGATCACGTCGTACTGAGCACGAAGTGCCGGCATGGCCCCCTCGAGCACTGACCAGTACTCAAAGTCCGGATGTTTCGACTGCTTACTCGGGAGAAAATAGTCCGCCCCGAACAGGCTGGGACTGGCCAGCAAGAGGTCGAGATTATTCCAATATGACGGGATGATGGATTCGCTCAAATCCGGCTTATCGCCGTACACAAATGGCATGACGGTCATCTCTTCGGTGACCTCGGCCGTTGGCACATAACCCATCAACGTGGTACTCGACGCCTGCGGATCGAGATCGACAAGAAGCACGCGGTGTCCGCGCAGCGTGAGCCCCTGCGCGATGCCCACCGCCGTGGTCGTTTTGCCCACGCCGCCCTTGAAATTGCCCACGGCGATGGCAACGCCTGGCACCCCTTCGGGGCGTCGCATATACGTACCGACGAGGCGAAGGAACTGCTGGGCGTCCGCAAGCGAAAACTCACGGCTACGGTTGTTTCCCACCACATGGCCGACAGGGTATTCGCCGTTGGTGTTGCCGCGCGTGCAAAGGTACTGAACCCGGGTACGATCGATCTTGCAAATCTTGGCAAGGCGGGAACCGGTGACCATCGGCGCGACTTTGCGCGGGAATGGTTCCACGAGGTCGTCTCGTAGTTGCGCGAGGGCAGCCTCTGCACGGTCGGCAATGGCGACCAACTGTGCCAGGTCGATCCGGCGACGACGGCGGGTGGGTTCCTTCAAGACCATGCAGTTTCACCGTTTCAAAGTTTCATCACATTTCGCGTATTTCAACGTATGACTGATGACGCGACGATTTTCCGGCATCATACCGGGTAAACAAGGAAAACTAAAGGTTTACTTAGCGCAGTTCATCACGTTTTAGAAAAATCCTTGGAAAAGTGATGATTGGGTCGTGGTTTACGCAACACGAGGGGACAAGCGGTCACGACCCTTGGGCCAGTGGAAGGGCGGGTGAGTGAAACGAAGAGGGCGGCGGCGGTCGCGCGAGCGGGTCCTGCCAGCGCGGATCCGGCCAAAGGTGTTGAGCGAACTCTACGTAAAACTAGGAAAATATAGCGATGTATATCAAAGTGAAGTTATACTTTGCTATATCTTTATAGAAAACGTCGTTCATGGATCCTGTTCGAAACCCTTTCTCGCCGGGGGCCGGCAGTCAGCCCCCCGAACTCGCTGGCCGGAAAACCATCATCGAGGACGCGCGCATCGCCATCGAACGCGTGCTGCTGGATAAGCCAGGCCGTTCGCAAATGTTTTTGGGCTTGCGGGGTGTGGGCAAAACCGTGCTGCTCAATGCGGTCGAGAAACTTGCGACAGAGCGGGGCCATATCACGTCTATGATTGAGGCACCGGAGAATAAATCGCTGGGTGAACAATTGTTACCCCGCATGCATCAGGTATTGCGCAAGTTGTCGGTCGTCGCCAACGGGAAGGCGAAAGCGCACGAGGCGCTGCGGGCGCTGCGATCCTTTGCCTCCGCCTTCAAGCTCCAATACGGAGATCTTTCCATAGCGGTCGAACCTGAGGCGGGGGTAGCCGACAGCGGAGCACTCGAAAATGACCTCCCCGAGCTGTTCGTGCGGATCGGCGCGGCGGCGAAAGCGGTGGGTAAAGCGTGGACCCTGCTCATTGACGAAGTCCAATACCTTAACGAGCGGGATCTTGCGGCCCTCATTGTTTCATTGCACAAAACCAACCAAGCGGGGCTGCCCGTGTTGTTCTTCGGCGCCGGCTTGCCTCAAGTCGCGGCGTTATCGGGGGAAGCCAAATCGTACGCGGAACGGCTGTTTCTGTACCCGGAAGTGGGCGCTTTACCCGAGCGCGATGCGAAGGATGCGATCCGGCAGCCCGTGAACGACGAGGGGGCCGACATTGACGAGGATGCGCTGAGTGAAATCTTCCTCAAAACTAAAGGCTACCCGTATTTTCTGCAGGAGTGGGGCCACCAGTCTTGGAATCTTGCGGGGGGCGAGCGCATTACCATCGACGACGCGAGGCAGGCCGAGACGACGACGCTCAAGCGCCTGGACGAAGGTTTTTTTAAGGTCCGGTTTGATCGGCTAACCCCGAAAGAGCGCGAGTATGTGATCGCTATGGCGCAATTGGGTGAGGGCCCTTACCGTTCCTCCGATGTGGCAGACGCGCTTGGTGAAACCCCGCAGAGCCTTGGACCACGCCGTGCACAGATCATCAGCAAAGGCATGATCTACAGTCCATCACATGGCGACATCGCATTTACAGTGCCGATGTTCAATGAATATTTGATGCGTAACCTGTCCAGTCTCGACTAGGAGCGAGACTGGGGCGCCGACCTGATGGTGGAGTTCTACTCGATTAAGAACCAGTTCCTCGGCTCTCGGCCTTACGCCGCGCCAGAGGGCATCGCGGCCAGGGGGTGTCAGAAATTCCGTGTTCAAGGCGGGGTTGAGGTTTACACGGATGGCCGGACGAAACGATCCTCGTAAAGGATAGCGAATTGGTTCATAGCTGTCTTCCAATCTTGAGCGGCGCGGCCCCAATCTGCGGTGATGTTACGCAGCGCCAGCCAGATCAGCTTTGTTGCCGCATCATCGGTTGGGAAATGGCCTCGGGTCTTGATGATCTTGCGAAGCTGCGAGTTGATGTTCTCAATAGCGTTCGTTGTGTAGATCACCCGGCGCACAGCGGGCGGGAACGCGAAGAACGGAATGACACGATCCCAGGCATTGCGCCACGCGGCACTGACCGGCGGGAATTTCTGGCCCCACGGCCCTTGGGAAAATGCGTCCAATTCGGCCAGAGCCGCCTCGGCGCTTGGTGCCGTATAGATCGGCTTGATTGCGGCGGCCAGCCCCTTACGATCCTTCCAGCTCGCGTAATCCAAACTGTTGCGGATCAGGTGGACGATGCACGTTTGCAACGTCGTCGCTGGAAACACCGCGGCTAACGCCTCGGGCATGCCTTTGAGGCCGTCAGTCACAGCAATCAGGATGTCGCCCACGCCGCGCGTTTTCAGATCGTTGAACACTTTCATCCAGAACTTGGCCCCCTCGGTGTTCTCGATCCACAGGCCCAGGATGTCGCGCGTGCCGTCGGGCAGAATGCCCAGCGCGAGATAAATGGCCTTGTTACGCACGACGGCATCCTCGCGGATCTTCACGCGCAGCGCGTCGAAGAACACGACCGGATACATCGGCTCAAGTGGCCGAGCCTGCCACGCCGTGACTTCAGCCATCACTTCGTCAGTGACTGAGCTGATGAACTCGGGCGAGACCTCGGTGCCGTACTGCTCCAGAACAAAGCCCTGAATCTCGCGCACGGTCATACCCCGGGCGTACATGGCGACTATCTTGTCGTCGAAGCCTGTAAAGCGTCGTTCGTGTTTGGGGATCAACAGTGGTTCGAAGCTGCCATCACGGTCGCGGGGCACCCCGATGCGAATCGGGCCGCCTTCAGTCAGAACCGTCTTGGCGCCTTTGCCATTGCGCTGATTGGTCACGCTGGCCGGTTTGGCCGCGCCAGGCGCGTAGCCGAGATGGTGATTGAGCTCGCCCCCCAGCGCGCGTTCTATGAGCGCCTTCTTGAGCGCAAGCGTCGCGGCGTGGATGGCTTCGGCCGTCATCGGGCCGTTACCGAATTGTTCAAGCAATTCAGCGGGAATTGCCGGTAGCTCTACCGGCGGGGTCTTCGGTTTGCGAGGCATAGTCACTCCTTGGCGACATGTTATGCCTCAAACACGAAATTAATGACAGGCCCCGCGGCCACGGCGTCGGCGGGGGCGCTCGATGAAGCCAGCGTGGCATGAGCAGCACGGGCATAGCGCCATCGAGGCCCGACATAGCCTTGCGCGGTCGCAGAGCAGTCGCAGCCAAGGAGGGGGTGTCACACTGCTTATTTAAACAGCGTTTTTAACACAGGCCTGAGAAACGCACGAGCATCGTGGGCTGCCGATCAGTAACCCGCATCTTTCTGGTGTCGGAATGCTAGGATGTAGACCGCATCGGCAGCCGCTTCGTGGCGGTACGCGGCGACATAGCCGGAATCGCCGAAGGCAATCACAAGTTCGCGCAGCTCCGGCATTTCGGGGAATGGACGACCAATGTCAGGAGCTGTTTCCAGCAGCAGGAATTGCCGCTCGATGGCCTGACCTGCGCGCTTGGCAGCATCTGGGGCCTTAACGGCAAGGAAGCGGCGACATCGCTCCAAGCCCTGCGCCGCACCCTCGGTGACGATTACTTGCGGCACTCAGGCACCGTCGTTTCATGTTCCGTGCCCCAGGTGTTTAACCAGGTGCGAACCTCTTGGCCTGTCAGGTGCCGACCGGTTTCCTGATAAGCCGCCCACGATGCCAAGGCTTCCTGCTTGAAGCTCTCGCGGGCTTCCTCACGCTCGACGTACTGCTGGATGGCCTCCAGCATGATCCAGTGGGGTGAGCGACGGCGCTGGGTAGCGAGCTGGTGGACGCGACCTTTCAGCGAATCGTCGATTTTGAGCGATGTTGCCATTTCGGCTCTCCTATCACTTGGTGATACCAAGTGATAATCTAGCGCTTCCTCCAATGTCCGTCAAATGATCGTTAGTCGGTCAACCCGGACAATGTCCGGCAAAGGCTCGTCCGGCGGGTTTCCGGACACTGAGATAGACGGACGCAATGACGGACAGGGCGGTAAATGGCATTGATCGGCTATGCTCGGGTATCGACGGCAGAGCAGGACACGGCCTTGCAGGCGGATGCGTTACGCAAGGCGGGCTGCGAGCGCGTTTTCGAGGACATGGCTTCCGGGGCTAAGGCTGAGCGTCTCGGCTTGGCTGCTGCACTCGCCCACTTGCGCGAGGGCGACGTGCTGACCGTGCGGCGGTTGGATCGGCTCGGGCGCTCCCTGCCTCACCTGATTGAAGCGATCGGCGCGCTACGAGCGCCGCAGCGTGGTGATCACCACCAACCTGGTGTTCTCGGAATGGGAGCGCATTTTTAAGGATCCGATGACGACCATGGCGGCAATTCTAATTGTCGTTACCGGCAGATCTAATTGACGCCAGTCAGGCACCCCATGAACAGGTTCGACACCTTGGGCTGCTGCCGTTCCGGTGGACACCTTGTTAAAGTGTGAAGGTGAAACCGGAGATGGCAGTTGGGAACGAGAAGAGTGTTCAGTCGCGAGTTCAAGCTCGAGGCGGTCAAGTTGGTCAAGGAGCGCGGCGTAGCGGTCGCGCAGGCGGCGCGCGAGCTCGACGTGCATGAGAACGTCCTGCGTAAGTGGATGCGAGATGCTGCGGTCGACCCTCAGCGCGCTTTCCCTGGGCAGGGCGTGATGACGTCGGAGCGGGCCGAGATTGAGCGACTGCGCAAGGAGAACGCGAAGCTCAAGATGGAGCGCGACCTGCTGAAAAAAGCGGCGGCCTACTTCGCGCGGGAGTCGACGTGAAGTTCGGCTTTATGGCGAAGCACCGAGGAATCTGGCCGGTGGGGATGATGTGCGAGGCGCTCGGTGTCTCGCGAAGCGGCTTCTATGCGTGGTTGGTTCGCCCGCCATGCGAGCGGCATCGGACCGACGAAGTCCTGAGTGTCCAGGTGCGCCAGAGCTTCCTTAGCAGTGACCGCACCTATGGCGCCAGACGGGTATGGCACGATGTGCTCGCACTCGGCTTACGCTGCGGCCTACATCGCGTCGAGCGGCTGATGCGCGAGCAGGCTCTGCGTGCGAGACCAAGGCGCCGTGGCTTGCCAAAGGACCGCGCTCAACGTGGCGCGGTCGCCGCGAACGTGCTTGACCGACAATTCCAGGCGGATGCGCCGAACCAGAAATGGGTAGCCGACTTCACGTACATTTGGACGGCAGAAGGCTGGCTGTACGCTGCGGCCGTGCTGGACTTGTACTCGCGACGTATCGTCGGCTGGTCCATGCAGCAAAGCATGAGCTCGCAACTCGTCGCCGATGCGCTCATGATGGCGGTTTGGCGACGCGGCAAGCCCGTGGCCTTACTGCACCATTCGGATAGTAAGAATACGGGTATCAGATGTTTCCGGGCTTCTCGCGGCTTTCAATGAGGGCTGTCCGGCGACTTTTGGTGCCGTAAAGCGTTCCGGGCGACCTGACCCACATTCCGATCGACGTAGTGTCTTTCCCCTGACCTGTCGATCGTCCGGAACCGCCGAGCGGCGAGGTTTCGCCTCGTCGATACGTGTGACTCAAGAAGGGCCTGACGCTCTGTCGCTTTACTGTCTTGTCCAGGTACTCGATGCCGGTGAAATCGCCTCAATCTCATCGGCAACCGGAGCAAGGCTCATGAAAGAAGAACCGGCTATTTCTGGATATCGCAACGTTGTGGGCGGCGTGGATACCCATAAGGACGTGCATGTTGCAGCTGTCGTTGACGAACACGATCGTCTGCTCGGCAGTGAATGCTTCCCTACCACGCGGCATGGCTACAAACAGATGCTGCTCTGGATGCGCTCATTCGGAGAGCTTGCCCGGGTTGGCGTCGAATGCACCGGCTCCTACGGAGCGGGCTTGCTTCGCTACCTTCAACTGGCCCACGTAACGGTGCTTGAGGTCACGGCACCCGACAGGAGCGACCGGCGCAAACGCGGCAAGGACGACACGCTGGACGCTTGCAACGCGGCGCATGCTGCCTTTGCTGGTGTGCGTACAGTCACGCCCAAGACACGCGACGGCATGATTGAATCGCTGCGCGTTCTGAAAGTCTGCCGGAAGACCGCCATCTCCGCGAGGCGCGTTGCATTGCAACTAATTCACAGTACCATCATCAGCGCGCCTGACGAGTTACGCGAATCGCTGCGCAAGATGACACGGATGCAGCTTATTCGAACATTGGCCGCGTGGCGTCCCGATCTGTCTGACTATCGGAGCCTGATCTCTGCCAACCGGATTGCATTAAAATCACTGGGGCGTCGGTATCTCGAGTTGCACGACGAGATCGCCGACCTCGATGTCATGATCGCGGCTCTGGTCGATGAACTCGCCCCCGATCTGGTCTCCCGGTATTCAATTGGCTATGAGTCCGCTTCGCAACTGCTACTGACCGCTGGCGACAACAGCGACCGGCTTCAGTCAGAGGCCAGCTTCGCCGCCCTCTGTGGAGTGAGTCCCGTCCCGGCGTCTTCTGGCAAGGTGACACGACATCGACTGAATCGCGGTGGAGATCGCGCGGCCAACAGCGCCCTGCACATTATCGCCATCGGTCGATTGCGAACCGACGATCGCACAAAAGCCTATGTCGCCAAACGCGTCAGCGAGGGCCACTCAAAGCTTGAAGCGATTCGATGCCTCAAGCGCTATATCGCACGAGAGGTCTTCTACGCCATCCGGCAACGTTACCGCCAGATCGCGCAGACCCAATTTACCTCTTGACCTTTAGAAGGGCGTCAGGGGCAGCCAATATACGAGCGAACACTTCCAGGCGCTGCTCAGGGAGCAAGGCATCACGTGCAGCATGAGCCGTGCCGGCGAGGTATGGGACAACTCCGCGATGGAGAGCTTCTTCAGTTCATTGAAGACTGAGCGCACGGCTCGTAAAGTGTATCTGTCCCGAGAGCAGGCGCGTGCCGATGTGTTCGACTATATCGAGCGGTTCTACAACCCGACGCGCCGACATTCGACGCTCGGCTACGTCAGCCCGATAGCGTTCGAAAAAGCGCAAGAAGCTTAGGTCAGTGTCCACCGATTCGGCAGCAGCCCACCTGACCATGGACGGAGGCGAAGCGCTGCAATTGGCGTGCCAACTTAAAGCGGCGCATCACCTTCTCCCGCACCCGCGTAGGCTGATGCGAATTCTCCGCCCGGTTGTTCAAACCTTTATACTGGCGGTGCTGAACGCTTAGCCCGAGCTTGCGGTTGGCCGCCGCGTAGCTGCGTAGTTTGTCCGTGACGATCACGCGCGGGCGACCGAAACGCTTGAGCAACTTGCGCATGAGCCGGTTGGCGGCGGCCGTGTCGCGACGGCTTTGCACCAGCACCTCAAGCAGGGCGCCGTGCTCGTCGACCGCCCGCCACAGCTAGTGCTTTTTGCCGTGGATCATCACGACCACCTCGTCAAGGTGCCACTTTTCGCCCCGTCCCGGGGATGAGGATCGCATCGCTCGGATGCGCCCGGCGATGGCCAGGCCGAACTTCATCGCCCAGCATCGTACCGTCTCGTGGGTCATCAATCCCCCCGGGCGGCCAACATTTCCTCGACCATGCGCAGACTCAGCGGGAAACAGTAATATAACCACACCGCATAGCTAATAATGTCGGGCGGAAATCGGTAGCCTTTGAACGAGATCGGCGCGTCGATCGAGTGCTGGGGGCGAACTGAGGATTTTTTCATGTCGCAATCTATCCTCCCCCAACCACACAATCTGACAATACCCATGAACTACCTCCAGAGGTAGTCCGGGTTTTCGTTCGCCCCCGCCCGCACCCACTAAACGCACGAGAAATCACCCGGTGACATGGTCCGGGAACGTCGCCATGCGAAGATGACGTTCATCACGCCCGCAGCGTGCCCCGG